>JBATYU010001056.1:0-8070 GCA_049674245.1 Bradyrhizobium sp.
TTCGAAGCGCTGCTGCCGCGCGCGTCGTTGCGACCGCCGACGGCCGCCAGAAGCGGCTCTTCCTGGCGCGGGACGCTGGCGCGGCTGCTCGAAACCACGTCGAGCCCGCGGCCGTGATGCGCCACGATCCGGTTGAGCTCCGCCAAAGCCTCGATCTGGTCGACGATCACCTTGCGCATCTGCGCGGTGCTCTCGGCGGCTTCCTGCGGCATTTCCAGGACGCCGCGGCGAAGCTCGTTGCGCGTGGTTTCCAGCTCGTGATGCATTTCCGACGCCATCTGCTTCATGCTCTGCACCAGCGAGCCGAATTTTTCGGCGGACTGCTTGAACATCGAATCCGCTTCCTGCGTGGTCTGCTGGTAGATCCGGTGCATGGCGTCGACGGTCTGCCGGTGTTCCTCTTCCGAAGCCACCCTGACCGCCTCGAACTGCCGGCTGATCGTGGCAGAGCCGGCGCCTGCGGTCTCCGCCACGACGCGCGCGATATCGCGGGCGCGTTCTTCGGCGGCGGCGAGCGATTCATCCAACAGGCCGGTGAATCGCGACAGCCGCTGATCGAGATCGGTGGTGCGCAGATCAATCGTGGTGACGAGCGATTCCAGCGTCGCCTTTCGCTCGGCGACCGAAGCCGTGGTGTTGCGGTTGCTCTGCTCGACCAGTGCGGCCGCCTCGACGAGCGCCCGGCCGTGGCTCTCGAACTGGCCGGCAAGCGAACCGAGATCGTTCAGCGCTCCGGCGGTCTTGGAGTTGAATATGCTCAACTGGTCTTCCAGCGTCTGGGTGGCCGTGCCATTGCGCGAGGTGACGTCGTTCATCGCGGAGACGAAGTCGGCCACGCGCGTGACAAGGGCGCGCTCCAGCGAATTGAGGTTGTCGTGCGCGCCGGTCAACACTTCCTGCAGCAGGATATTGCCTTCGCGCAAGCGCTCGAACAGCGCAACGGTGTCGGTACGCAGGACCTTGCTGGTCTCCTGCATCTCGGTCACGGCCGCGATCGAGACCTGGCGCGATTGCTCGATCGCCGCGCGTGAAGCCTGCTCCAACTCCCTCAGCGACTTGCTGACGGCGCCGGTGGCGAGTTCGCCGGCGGACGTAATCGTCCGCGCGACATCAGTGCCGTTGCCCAGCATCGATTGCGAGAAGGTCTGGCTGCGGGCTTCGATCGATTTCAGCGCCTCCGAAGTGACGCGGTCGATTTCGAGCGTGAGCTGGTTGGCCTTGCCGGTGATGGCCTCGACCAGCGTGCCGCGCTTGGCATCGATCATCTGCGACAGCCGATCGGTCTGCTGCTGCACGTGGCTGACGATCTCGTCGGTCTTGCCGGTCATCGACGAGCCGAAAGCGCCGCTGGCCGCAAGCACCGAGCGTTCGACTTCCGCCGAGGTCGACTTGACCTTCGCACTGATTTCGTTCGATGCGGCCAGCAGCGAATTCTGCGCGCTCTGCGCGCTGGCCTGGATATTGTCGGTGGTTTTGGCGGTGACCGTCGAGAGCGAGCGTTCGATGTCGGCCCCGACCGCGGAGAGGGTGCGTTCCACGTCCGCCGCCAGCGACTTGACGTGAGTGGCGGCATCCGACGATGCGCTCACCAGCGTCTCCTGGGCGTCGCGGGCGCTGGTCAGGATCGAGCCCGCGGCCGCAGTGCCGACCGCGGTGAGGGCGCGCTCGACTTCTCCCGATGTGAGCTTCAACTGCGCGCCGACGTCGGAGGAGACCGAAAGCAGCGACTGCTGGGCGGCGCGCGCACCGGCCTGAATGGTCTCGCTGGTATTGACCACGAGGTTGGTCAGCGAGCGCTCTGCATCCTCGACATGGGAGCGGATCCCGGAGGACAGCATTTCCGCACGCGCCATCAGATCGTCGCTGGCCTGGCGCCCTGAGCTCTCGATGCGGCCAGCCACCGCTTCGACGCGCGAACCGAGCAGGTCTTCGAACTGCGCGACGCGCCCATCGATATCGTTGGCGACCCCGCCGATCCGTGTTTCGATACTCTGATGGATCTCCTGGAACCGCGCGGTGATGGTGTCGGTAAGCTGCGAGGAGCGCCCGTCGACGGTCGTGGTGACATTGGCGATCCGCCGGTCGATCGCTTCGATCGCCTGCGCGGTGCCGTCGGTCATCGTCGTGGTGAGGATGGTGAGGCGCGAGCTGATCGAATGGATCGCCTGCGCCGCGCCATCGGTCAGCGAGGAAGATAGCGAGCCGAGACGGCTGTCGATGGTTTCGGTCACGGACTTCGCGCGCGTATCGAAAGTCTGTTCGAGCGACTTGAGCTTGTTGTCAAGCGAGGTGTCGAGATTGGTCACGCTGCCTTGCAACGTGGTCTCGAACTGCGCGAGGCGCTGGTCCATCGAGGCGGTGATCTCGCCGCCATTCGAGGTCAGGCGGGTGTCGAAGGTGTCGACATAGGTCTTCAGGTTGTCGGTGATTTCCTGGGTACGCTGGCCCAGCCGCTCGACGATCTCGCCGCCGAAGGTTTTGACGGTGCGGTCGAACTCCGAGATATGTCGGGTAATCAGCGCGCCAAGCGTGCCGCTGTCGCGGGCGAATTTTTCGGCCAGCTCGGCTCCCTGGTTCTTCACCAGCTCGTCGAAGGCGCTCATCTGCATCGAAAGCGCATCGTGCGCGGTCTCGGTCTGGCCGACGACCTTCGCGACCAGTGTGTTCACCGTCACGTCCAGCGCATCGCTGGCCTTGTCGCCGGAGGTGAGGATGCGGGTGGCGAGGCGATTGCCGGCTTCGTCGATCTTGTTGACGAGATCGCCGCTGCGCAGCTCGAGTTCCAGTAGCAGCGAGTCGGAGGAATTCTTCAGCGAGTCGTGAACCTGTTCGGTGCGGTCGGAAATGCCGTCGACGATGGTGGAGGAGCGCTGCTCGAATTCGCCGGTGATGCGGTCGATCCGCTCGTTCAGCATCTCGTGGACGCGGTCGGCGAGGTCGACGAATTCGTCGTGCACATGGCCGGTCTTGAAATTGAGGCTGGTGGTGAGACGTTCGGAGGCGTCGAGCACGGCGCGCGTGGTTTCGGCGCTGGCTTCCTCGAGACGATCGAGCAGGTCGCCGCCGCGCTCGCCGAGCGCGAGGATCATGTTGTCGCCGGCATGGCTGAGCGCGCTGGTGATGTGGGCGCCGCGTTCTTCCAGTGCGCCGGTGATGCTCTTGGCGACCTCGTCGACGCGCGAGGCGATCGCGTCCGAGATCAGCGCGATGTCATGGCGCAGGTCGATCTGCACGCCGGAGATGGCGCTGCGCACCTGTTCGGCCTGTCCGACCAGGTTATCGCGCTGATGGGCGATATCCTGCAACAGCGCGCGGATCCGCACCTCGTTGTCGGTGTAGGCGCGTTCAAGCGCCGAGACTTCGTTGGCGACCAGGGTCTCAAGTTCGCCGGCGCGCGCAATAGCGCGTTCGATGCCGTCGCCCATCGCCGCGACCTCGCGGCGGATCGCCTGACCGACCGTGACCATTGAGTCGCTGGCGGTGCCCTCGGGTTCGGAGAAGCGGATCGCGACCTGCGCCATCGACTGCGCGATCATGCGCAATTCCTGGCCGCGCCAGGCCAGGTTCGCGAGGAAATAGAACAACAGCACCGGCGCAAAGAACAACGCGGCAAGGCCGGCGACCACGAGGACGGCGCCGCTGCCCTGGCCGATGGCGGCCTGCAATGCCGGCAGGAAGCTGACGGTGAGAAGGCCGCAGCCGATCACCCAGACGCCGGCAAACAGGGTCGCAAGCGTGTAGACGTTGCGCGCGGGTCGGCCCCTCTGAATGGCCTGCAGAGCCAGGCCGATGGCTTCGCGGTCGTCGTTGGCGGCGCGGCGCGCCGGCCGCGGCTGCTCGATGGTGTCGAACATCTGCCGGTCGCTGCTTGCGCGTGTGTCGAACGGCGTTTCGCTGTAGGCTGGCGTTGCCGGCGGAATCGGCGGCGCCGCTTCGTCGCGCACTGAGCTGCGGCTGGACTCGGCGGCCGCGTCGCTGATGTTCAAGGCTTCCTGAATGGCAGAAAGCGCAACTTCTGTAGGGTCTTTGACCTTCTTGGGGTTGTTCGCCATGTTCAGTCTGAGCCCTCGCTACTAGTACGCATCCCCACGAGCCTTGCCCGTTAGCCCCTTGCAAGACCGAAAACAGCGTCACGCCGCGCGCGGCGCCGAAGCGCGGCATCCGTCGGCTGGTCCGCCACCGTCCGCAAACATCCTATTGGTTGAGCGACGCGAATGAAACGGCCGCGATTAACACAATCTTAATCATCGTTAACAGGAGAGTCGCGTAAGGTCTTAATCGTGCACAGATTTTTTGCGCGACCCGGCTAAATTGAGGCTACTTTTCGTTGAAAGCAAGGCGAATTTGCGGCCGGCGAGCAAAACGTCCGTTAACCAGTTCCGTGCTTGGCTGCCGAAAACTCCCCCGCGCGGATCGAGAGCGGGGAGATTTGGACCATCGCCATGCCGCTTCATTTGCAACGGATTGAATGGATGCCATCGCCGCCGCTCGTTCCCGATGATGGCCCGATCGATCTGGGCCATCTCAAGCGCATGACGCTTGGCGATGAGAGCCTCGAGCGCGAAGTGCTGGCGATGTTTTCGGCCCAGTCGGCGCGCCTGATCGGCACGCTCGCGGCGTTGCCGGCCGAGGCCGGAGAGCTTGCGCATACGCTGAAAGGTTCGGCGCGCGCCGTCGGCGCCTTTGCGGTTGCCGATGCGGCCGACGCTTTGGAGAGCGTGCTGGCGAACGGCGAGGATCCGACGGAAGCGCTCGCCGAGCTTGCAGATGCAGTGACGCAGGCCCGCACGGCGATCGACGCGCAGCTGCGCCGGTCCTAAGAAACGCCATCAAAAACAGCACCAAAGGTTTTCCTCCCAGCCGCTAGCGCAGCTCGGATCGACCCGTTATAGGACTGCCGGGACCCTTTTCTCACCGATCCGGCAGCCCGAGCGATCATGGCCAAAATTCACTTTGTCGACCACAACGGCGAAACCCGCATCATCGACGTCGAAAACGGCGCGACCGTGATGGAAGCCGCCATCCGCAACGCCGTTCCGGGCATCGAAGCCGAATGCGGCGGCGCCTGTGCCTGCGCGACCTGCCATGTTTATGTCGATGAAGCCTGGCGCGAAAAGGTCGGCGGCCCCTCGCCGATGGAGGAGGACATGCTGGATTTCGGCTTCGATGTGCGGCCGAATTCGCGCCTGTCTTGCCAGATCAAGGTCAGCGACGAACTCGACGGGCTGGTGGTCGCGACGCCGGAGCGGCAGGCTTGATAGCGTCTTCAAGCGAAGTGGAAGCCGGTTCGCGTAAAGAAAACGCATCAAGATGGAATAGGGCTCGATCAAAACCGATCAGGCGCTAGAATTTTGGCGCTGGGACGTTCACGCCGCGGCGCAGCCACGGCTGGAAATTCCTGACGATCTCCGCTGTCAGCGGCGTCGACTTGCGCGTCGCCTCGTCGATCAGCACCGTCACCGCTTGCGCCGACGCCACGCAGTTGCCTTCCGAAAACACCACCTGATCGAGCGTCACCGACGTGCCGCCGAATTTTGTCAGGCCTAGCCCTATTTCGATCAGGCCGGGCCAGCGCAGCTCGGCGCGAAAATGGATGTCGAGCCGCACCAGCATCCAGCCGAGCCCCTGCGGCATCAGGCCCAAGCTGCGGTCCTTCACCAGCGTGACCCGGCCGGTCTCGAAATAGGTCGCATAGACCGCGTTGTTGACGTGCTGATTGGGGTCGAGATCGGCAAAGCGCACATTGTCCGAAATCCGGTAGGGAAAATCTTCCAGCCGCGGCGAGGCGTCGGAAGTCAAGGGTGCATTCACAGGGGCGATCTCCGAAGGTCTTACGTCCTTACAACCCAGTTGATGAACTCCGGCAAGGGCTTGCTGCGCGGAGCAGCCGGCTATTTATGGGCTTTCCTCATTCACCGTCGTTGGCTAGACAGGCGAACGCCTCTCCATCCGGGAGCGGTCCAACCGATAAAGAAGCGAAATGAGCGAAGCGATCAAAACCGATGTGCTGATTATTGGCGCGGGCCCCTGCGGACTGTTCGCCGTTTTCGAACTGGGCCTGCTCGACATGAAGACGCATCTCGTCGACATCCTCGACAAGGTCGGCGGGCAGTGCGCCGAGCTCTATCCGGAGAAGCCGATCTACGACATCCCCGGAATTCCCTATGTTACCGGCCACGGCATCACCGAGGCGTTGTTGCAGCAGATCAAGCCGTTCCACCCGACCTTCCACCTCAACGAGATGGTGGAGAAGATCGAGAAGATCGGCGATCCCGCATTTCGCGTCACCACGGACGGCGGCAAGGTGTTCGAATGCAAGGCGGTGGTGATCTCCGCCGGCGGCGGCTCATTCCAGCCGAAGCGTCCGCCGGTGCCGGGCATCGAGGCCTATGAGGGCACCTCGGTGTTTTATTCGGTGCGCAAGATGGACCAGTTCCGCGACAAGGATCTCTTGATCGTCGGCGGCGGCGATTCCGCGCTTGACTGGACGCTCAATTTGCACCCGATCGCCAGGCGCGTGACGCTTCTGCACCGGCGCGACGATTTTCGCGCCGCGCCCCACAGCGTCGAGCAGATGCGCGCGCTGGTGGCCGGCGGAAAGATGGATCTGAAGATCGGCCAGGTCACAGCGCTGGAAGGCGACGGCGGCATGCTCACCGGCGCCACCGTGAAGGGCAACGACAACGCGGTTTCGAAAGTCGCGTGCAACACCCTGCTGCCGTTCTTCGGCCTCACCATGAAGCTCGGGCCGGTCGCGAACTGGGGCATTGCGCTCGAAAACAATCTGGTGCCGGTCGAGACATCGGCATTCGAGACCAGCGTGCCTGGAATCTTTGCGATCGGCGATATCAACACCTATCCCGGCAAGCTGAAACTTATCTTGTGCGGCTTCCACGAAGGCGCGCTGATGGCGCAGAAGGCGTACCGTTACGTGTTTCCCGACAAGCGGCTGGTGTTCCAGTACACGACCTCGTCGTCGAGCCTGCAGAAAAAGCTCGGGGTCAATTGATCCCAACCGAAATATGACCCGAGCGGCACCACGGCTGCATTTGCACGAAATCCGGGCACTGGAACCATCCTCGAAATGGCCGTAGTCTGCGGCCATTCCTGTTGCGGGTTGGCGAGGTGATGCCGATGTGGAATGCGCTATCCAGATTGCGACTGATGTTGGTGGCCGTGACCGGATTTGCCCTCTGCGCTGTGCTTGTGTTTTCGGCGCAGGCGGCGGAGCCGTCGGCTGCCGGCCTCTGGCAGAAGATCGAGGAAGGCAAGCCCGTGGCGTGGTTTCTCGTGGTCGACCACGGCGGCATCTTCGAAGGCGTCATTGCCAAGACGTATCCGCTGCCTGGCGAACAGCCCAATCCGATTTGCGCGAAATGCACCGACGATCGCAAGAACGCGCCGCTGCTTGGATTGTCGTTCATCCGGGACATGAAGCGCGACGGGTTGAAGTACGAGGACGGCAACGTGCTCGATCCGCGCGACGGCAAGATCTACAACGCCAAGATGACCCTCAGTGCCGACGGTCAGTCGCTCACCATGCGCGGCTATCTCGGGATTTCGCTGTTCGGCAAGGATGAGACCTGGGCTCGATTGCCGGATACGGCGCTGGCCCAGATCGATCCCGGCATCGTCGCCAAATATCTGCCGGCGCAGGCGGCTGCGATGAAGCCGCCTGCGGCCGCGAAAAAGAACGCGGCGCCCGCCGCCGCGCCTGGGCGCTAGAGCGAGATGACTCTTCTTCGAATCGTCATCGCGCTCTATCTTTTTGTTTGAGCATGATCTCCGCGCAAACGCGTCCCGCGTTTGTCGCGAGGGAAAACCGGTGTCAACTTTTCCGGATCATGCTCTAGTGGTCCGATTCTAACATTCGCATCACGTTGGGGCGGGCATGTTTGCGAATGTCAAATCCGGACCACGGGTCAAACGTCGTCAGCGCTGCTCGGGCGCGACGGGCGTTGCGGGCTCTGACATCACTTCCGGCACCGCCGCATCGAGTTGCAGCACCGCGGCCGGGGCCGGCAGCGCCGCATCCGCCATCGCCGCGTGACCTTCGGCGCTGGGGTGAAC
>JBATYU010001057.1:0-6037 GCA_049674245.1 Bradyrhizobium sp.
GTCAAGGAGCGCGCCAGCACGATGGCCAGCAGGACGGCGCCGATCGCTGCCACCAGGACCGCCGCCACGCTGGAGTTGCGCACGGTGGTCAACGTCGTGGCGAGATCCGCGTACGGCACCGCCTCGACCACGAATAGCTGGGGTCCTTCGGCAAGCCGCGCACCGGCCAAGGCCGCGCCGAACTCCGCGCCGCTATGCTCCTGAACCACCTGCGGCGCCGCCTTGCCACGAGCCAGCATGCCGCCCAGCGTCGGAAAATCGTCCTGCAGGCGCGACGGCGCGCCGAGCTGGAAGCCGAACTCGCGAGCCGGATCGGGATGGACCAGATAGTCGCCGTTGCTGTTGACTATGTAAACTGCGCCGCCGGGTCGGGCGTTCTCGCGCACACGCGCGAATGGCCCACGCAGGTCGATATCTATGACCACAATCCCGAATGGCCGCCCGTCCGGCCCCACGACCGGAGTCGACGCCCTAACGACCGGCAAATGTGGCGTGTCGATCGCTCCGTGCTCCCGATCGAGCTCGACCGGTGAGATATCGACCTCGTCGGCGCGCAGCCGCATGGCGCGCCGGAAGTAATCACGGTCGCCCCTGGGCTGGAGCTCGGCTTCGGGCGCGACCCGGACGGCGTTCTCTGGCCCCATGCGGTCGGCCCGCGCGATCTCCCGGCCACCGTCGGTGGCACCGATCAGGCGGATCTGACGGTAAGCCGGATTGGCGGCCAGTTGGGCGGCGAATCTCTCGCTCAGCGTGCCGCGCCATTGGGCCAGCGTCGTGACGCCGAAGGGATCTACGCCGCCGCCTCGCGTCGCGCGCCTGACGCCTTCGACGGCGACGGCAGCCGCTGTCGGAATGGCGAGCACATCACCTCGCAATCCGGCTACAGAGGCCTCGAGATCGGAGGCAAGCAGACGGGCATGGATGTCGAGGCGATCAAGCGCGCGCGGAACCTCGACTATGGACACATTATAATAGGTGAGCGCGCCGGTGGCGGCCACGGTGAGCACGATCAGGGCGACCATCCCCGCGGTCAATCGCGCCGACAACCCCATGCCCGGCTCCGTCCTGGCGCTCCGCGGCTCAGTCAGAGCCGGCTGCAGATCAGTACCGGTTGGACCCGCCGGGAGCAACGCGACGACTGGCTCCGACCGTGCCCGCAATCGACGGCGCGAGCGATCAGGCCGGGCGACGCCACTACGTAAACGTGTAGCAGCTTCCCGCCACCTGGTCAAAACCGCCGGTCAGCTATCGCGGAGCCTCCATACAGCCGCAGGGCGCCCGCCACGCGCCGCGCGGACGGCGAATCAAGTTGCCCGGTCAGCATCTAAAAAGCTGGCTCGCAGATAACCCGTACCGACGCGCTGTTGCCGACACTAACCGCGAACCCGCGCAACTCTCCGCGACAATCCGGTGCTTCTCTTCCAGCGTCCAGCGTCGCCGGGCACCCGACGAATTCATCTCAAGGCGGCTAACCTTCGACATAGACGTATGACCAGTCATACGCCTATGTCTTCACAGCCGTTTCGTCTCACGCAAGGCGGCCTTCGGCGGAGGAATACTCAAGAACGGCTGGCGGCCATTTAGCTGCCGATGTCGTCGGCTGGGCACCAGGCTACGCTTTTGTGCGCTGGAGTACGATTTTGTACGATTGCGTTTGCCGGATGGTTGGCGCGAAAAGCGCTCGGCGGATTTCTCTTCCGTCACTCCAGATTTGCAAATGGTCGATGGTAGGGTTCACCGACTTCACGTAGGTTCAAATACAGCGCCCGCAACCAACATGATACGGAAAACCCAGCAATCTCAGTCGATTGCTGGGTTTTTGTTTTTTGCCGGTCTAGAGCAATAGAAGCCGGCCATCTCGCAAGCTTTCACAGCCACTAGTCTTTATTCTTATCCAAACATTCTTATCCAAACGCTCGGTGACGGGCGGCACCCAATCGAATCGAAAAAGGAGCACCGGAACTATAGAGTGCCCCATAATTTTCGCCGTTCGCACATCGCGCTTTACGCCACCGTCTCGAGATAGAGGCGGGTGTCAAAATATTCGGCGGCCGGAGTGAAGTTCTTCACCCCGGCATTGGCCATAAAGAAATCGGTCGATTGCTGCAGCCAGTTGGTGACCGTTCCGTCCGCGTATAGCTTCTTCCAGTCGCGAGCGGTGAACATCTTCTGGGCTGCGAACTGCTCCATCAGGTCGCTGAGCGGCACCTGGCTGTAGTGGCCTTTCTGCAGGGATTCCAGCGCTGCATCGCTTTGCGCGATGATGTAGTCGTTCGCCTCGGTCCAGCCCTTGATCAGCTTGACCAGCGTTTCCTTGTTGGCATCGTAGAAGTTGTTGGCCGCCGCCCAGCCATCGATGATCGCGGCTTGCGGATAATAGGCCGAGGCGTCGGCGAGCTTGACCGCATCGGTCACCTTGTCACGCACCGTGATGTTGAAGGGCACCCAGAGCGCGACCGCCGGCACGGCGCCGGAGATAAACGACGTCACCGCCGCCGGCATCGCCTGATTGACGAACTCGACGTCCTTGGGATCGACGGAATTGGCGCGCAAGGCCCGGTCGAGGAAGACATGGGCGGTGGTGCCGGTCGTCGTCGCGATCCGTTTGCCCTTCAGATCGGCGAACGACTTGATGCCTTGACCGGAGTGTACCCAAAGCTGCGCGGTCGCCACCTCGATATCATTGATTAGGAACACCTTGCCCTGACCACGCGCGGGGAAATTCGAGATCACCGCGCCGGTTGCGAGCACGTCCAGGCTGCCGCCGATCAGCGCCTGGAAGACCTCGAGACCGGTGTTGAACTGCCGCAATTCCAGGTCGAGACCGTTCCGCTCGAACGAGCCGCGGTCCATGCCAGTCCAGATCTGGCCGTCGACGGCGAGCGTATGCAGATAACCGACGCGAAGCTTCGTCTTGGCCTGCGCCAGCGCGGGCGCTGCCAGTCCAGTCAGCGCCGCGCCCATTGT
The DNA here is from genome assembly GCA_049674245.1 of Bradyrhizobium sp. Classification (GTDB taxonomy): domain Bacteria; phylum Pseudomonadota; class Alphaproteobacteria; order Rhizobiales; family Xanthobacteraceae; genus Bradyrhizobium. The sequence continues at coordinate 2,968 of JBATYU010001057.1, forward strand.
GGTCGTCAAGAATTGTCGTCGATGCATATATTGTCCCTCTAGCTTCATGCGACCGCTCGTTCCTGCCATATTAGGAGCCTCGCACTGATCCGTCTCAAGATCGTGTCCATCAGCAGCGCGATGCAGCCGATGCAGATGATGCCGACATAGATGACGTCGAGCAGGAAATAGGTCGCCGCATTCTGGATCAGTGCGCCAAGGCCGCGCTGCGCCGCGATCAGCTCGGAGGCGACGAGGGTCGCCCAGGCCACGCCCAGCGCGACACGCAGCGCCGTGAGGATGTGGGGCACGGTAAGCGGAATGATTACTTTCCGGAAGATCTCGCCCTCGCTGGCGCCGAGCGTCTGGGCGACGCGGATGTGGAGTGGTGTGATCTGCGAAACGCCTTCGTACATCACGATGACGCCCGAGAAGAATGCAGCGTAAAACAGGATCACGAGCTTGGCGAGCTCGTCGACGCCGAAATACACGATGACCAGCGGAATCAGAGCGATCGGCGGCAAGGCGCGGAAGAAATTGATCATGGGATCGGCGAGCGTGCGGGCCGGCCGGTACCAGCCGAGCAGGAAGCCGATCGGAACGGCGGCGACGATGCCTAGAGCCACGCCGAAGAAAACCCGGCAAGTCGAAAGGAAGATGTCGTACAAGAGACCTTCATGCAGCAGAAGGTCGACGAACTTGGCCGCCACCTGATGCGGCGCCGGGATCAAGGACTCGTTGACATATCCGCTCAAACGTACGCCGTACCAGATCGCCACGATGGCAATCCAAGGGACGAGGCCGAGTGACAGCTGCCTTGCGATACGCCCCTTCATGCTGGCCCTTCCGCTCCACCAACTGATCCGAACCATGTCACATTTAGATGGAACCAGCACAACGGTTCGAATTCATTATTGGTCAAAGTTGCGGCCTGCTTGACGCGATCCCTACAACACTCGCCGCCGGCCGGCCGCACGCATAACGAGCCACAGCGCGTTTCCTCCCGCGTTAGTATCTGCTTCCGATCGACAACAACCGCGTGCTCGATGGTCGAGATGGAACTCGTCGTTTCAAGTTGCAATGCAGTATTTCGGTGTCAACAGAGTTCTGCTTGTTGATCGCGCAGGAAGGTTTTGGAATGGCAGTACAAGGATATGACTACATCATCGTCGGCGCGGGCTCGGCGGGTTGCGTGGTCGCGAACCGCTTGTCGGCCGATCCCGAGTGCCGGGTATTGCTGTTGGAGGCAGGAGGGTCGGATCGCAATTTCTGGCTGAAGCTTCCGGTGGGCTATTACCGGACCATGTACAACCAGCGGTTTGCGCGCCTGTTTGCGACTGAATCGAGCGAGGTCACCGGGAACCGTTCCATTGTGTGGCCGCGCGGGCGCGTCATCGGCGGCTCCTCGTCCATCAACGGCCTGATTTTCATCCGCGGCCAGCATCAAGACTTCGACGATTGGGAGCGTCTCGGCGCAAAGGGCTGGAGCTATCGCGAGGCGCTGCCGTACTTCCGGCGCTACGAACGCTACCGGGGCGGCGAAAGCCAATATCACGGTGGCTTCGGCGAGTTCGAGGTTTCCGACCTTCGCAACGACAATCCGGCTTCCGCCGCCTGGGTCGAGGCGGGGGTCGAGCTTGGCCTGCCGCGCAATCCGGATTTCAATGGCGAGACCACCTTCGGCGTCGGCCGCTATCAACTCGGCATCGGGCGGCATTGGCGCACCAGCGCGGCCTCGGCATTCCTCCAGCCGATCGCGCAGCGGAAGAACCTCACCGTCATCACGCACGCTCATGTTTGCCGCGTGCTGTTCAACGGCCACGTCGCCACCGGCGTGGAGTGGATCAAGGATGGCCACCGCTCCAGTGCGGCTGCCGATGGCGAAGTCATCTTGTCAGCCGGCGCGCTGCAATCGCCGCAACTCTTGCAGCTATCCGGCATCGGGCCGGCAGCGCTGTTGCGCGAAGTGGGAATTCCCGTTGTCGCCGATGCGCCCGAGGTCGGTGCCAACCTGCAGGACCATTATCAGGCGCGCATCATCGTCCGGCTCAAGCAGCCGATCTCGCTCAACGACCAAGTACGAAATCCCTATCAACTGGCAAAGATGGGGGCGGAGTGGCTGTTCGCCGGCCGCGGCCCGTTGACGGTCGGGGCAGGGCAGGTCGGCGGTGCAGCCTGCACCGAATATGCCGTCAACGGGCGGCCCGATGTTCAGTTCAACGTCATGCCGCTGTCGGTCGACAAGCCCGGCGATCCCCTGCATCGCTATTCCGGCTTCACCGCGTCGGTCTGGCAATGTCACGCGACGTCGCGCGGGCAGCTTGCGATCAGCTCCGCGGACCCGTTCGATCAGCCGCGCATCAAGCCGAATTATTTTGCGGGGGAAATCGACCGCAAAACCATCGTTGGCGGGATGCGGATCCTGCGCGACGTCTTCCAGCAGAAATCCTTCCGCGGTCTCTGGGACATCGAAGTGGTGCCTGGCGAGACGGCAAGCGGCTCGGACGCGCTCTGGGATTTTGCACGCCAGACCGGCGGCACCGTGTTTCATTGCGTCGGCACCTGCCGGATGGGGAGCGACGACAGCTCGGTGCTCGATCCGAGCTTAAGGGTCCGCGGCGTGGATCGGATGCGGGTGGTCGACGCTTCGGTTATGCCGCAGATCACCTCCGCGAATACCAATGCGACGAGTCTGATGATCGGGGAGAAGGGCGCGAGCCTGATCCTGTCCGAAAGCAAAGCTTAATAGGCGCAGCCAACCGCCGTTAAAACTGAAATTCGGCGTGCCCGTTGTACCGCGCGGCTTTCCGTCAGCGATAGCTGGCGAGCGCGTCGAGCTGGCGTTGTGCGTCGGGCGAGCCCCATTCCCGGGCTTTTTGATACCAACCACGTGCTTGCGCCAGACTGGCTCCGGGCACGGAGGGCGTGAGCTGTCTCGTAACCGTCGGATCAAACGTCTTCGCCAGCATCAGGGCCGCATGGGCGTCGTGGGCTTCGGCCGCGTGCATCAGCAATAGACGGGCATCCCTCACGTCGCCGGTTGCCAGGATTTCCTGAGCACGCCGGACCAGCGCCGCGCTCTCGTTGGCAG
>JBATYU010001058.1:0-3527 GCA_049674245.1 Bradyrhizobium sp.
ATCAAGCGCATCCGCGCCGGCCTGCCATCGCCGCGGCTTACGATCCACGATCCCTGGGCGCTGCGCGCGCTGGTCGTGGTGATGCTGGTTGCGACCTATGTCGCCGCGGGCGACGAGCGCGCCATGAGGGTGGCCGCGGCGTTCGACTGGAACGGCGTATTGTCGCCGGCCAATGTCAGGGTCGACGCCTGGGTGACACCGCCGATCTACACCGGCAAGCCTCCGATCATTCTGTCCGCGGCAAACAAGGACGCCGCGATCCCGGCGGCCGGACCGTTGCCGGTCCCGGCGGGCTCCACGCTGATCGTCCGCTCAAGCGGCGGCTCGCTCGATGTGGTCTCAGGCGGCGGCGTGACCGAGGCCGCGCCGGCCGAACAGGCCCCCAAGGGCACCAAGGAAAAGCACTTCGTGATCGCCGGCGACGGCACGGTGCACGTCCGCGCACCCTCAGGTCAGCCGCAATGGAAATTCACCGCCATCCCCGATCGCGCCCCGACCATTGCGCTGGCCAAGGATCCGGAGCGCCAGGCCCGCGGCTCGCTGCAGATGGCCTACAAGATCGAGGACGATTACGGCGTCACCGAAGCGCAGGCGCATTTCGCCGCGCGTCCCCCCGAGGCGCCCAAGGGAACGGAGAAGGGATCGCAGGACAAGGGATCGCAGGACAAGGGCGCAACGCAGGAGAAGGCAACGCCGGGAGCACGCCCGCTGTTCGCCCCGCCGCAATTTTCGCTGATGCTGCCGAACGCGCGGACCCGCAACGGCGTCGGCCAGACGGTCAAGGATCTTAGCGAAGACCCCTATGCCGGCGCCGACGTCACGTTGACGCTGACGGCGAAGGATGAGGCCGGCAATGAGGGCAAGAGCGAACCGTTCAACATGCGCCTGCCCGAGCGGCTGTTCACCAAGCCCTTGGCGCGCGCGTTGATCGAGCAACGCCGCATCCTGGCGCTCGACGCCAACGCCAATCCGGACGTCTATACCGCGCTCGATGCGTTGATGATCGCGCCTGAACTGTTCATGGCGGACGAAGCCGGGCAATATCTCGGTCTCTACAGCGTCACCCGGCAGTTGGAGGCGGCCCGCAGCGACGATGCCTTGCGCGAGGTTGTCGCGAGCCTCTGGGCGCTCGCCGTTACCATCGAGGACGGCAACATCACCGATGTCGACAAGGCGTTGCGTGCCGCGCAGGAAGCGCTCAAGCAGGCGCTGGAGCGCGGCGCCAGCGACGAAGAGATCAAGAAGCTGACCCAGGATTTGCGCGCGGCGCTGGATAATTTCATGCGCCAGTTGGCCGAGCAGCTGCGCAACAATCCGCAAGCCCTGGCCCGGCCGCTCGATCCGAATACCAAGATCCTGCGCCAGCAGGACCTCAACAACATGATCGAGCGGATGGAGCGGCTGTCGCGTTCCGGCGACAAGGACGCCGCGCGGCAATTGCTCGAACAGCTCCAGCAGATGCTGGAGAACCTGCAGATGGCGCAGCCAGGTCAGTCCGGCGACAACGACATGGAGCAGGCGCTCAACGAGCTTGGCGACATGATCCGCAAGCAGCAGCAGTTGCGTGACCGGACCTTCAAGCAGGGCCAGGACTCCCGTCGCGACCGGGCGCGCGGCAAGCAGGGCGACCAAAGCATGAGCGATTTGCAGCAGGACCAGAAGGGCCTGCGCGACCGGCTCAAGAAATTGCAGGAGGAGCTCGCCAGGCGCGGCATGACCCAGGGTCAGCGCGGCGAAAAAGGCCAACGCGGCGAGCAGGGCGAACAGGGCCAGCAAGGCGAACAGGGCCAGCAAGGCGACCAGGGCGACGGTGAGGATGGCCTTGGCGAGGCCGACACCGCGATGGGCGACGCCGGCGGCAGGCTCGGCGAAGGCAACGCCGATGCCGCGGTGGATTCGCAAGGCAAAGCGCTGGAAGCGCTGCGCAAGGGCGCGCAGAGCCTAGCGGACGCCATGCAGCAGGGCGATGGCGACGGCCAGGACGGCCCGGGCATGCGTGCCGGGAGACAGCAGAGCGGCGGCAACCAGACCGATCCGTTGGGCCGGCCGCTGCATGGCCGCGAATTCGGCGACGATCTGACGGTGAAGATTCCCGGCGAGATCGATGTGCAGCGGGTGCGGCGGATTCTGGAAGAACTCCGCCGCCGCCTCGCCGATCCGGCGCGACCGCAGATCGAGCTCGATTATATCGAGCGGCTCTTGAAGGATTATTAGTTTCGCCGTCATTGCGAGGAGCAAAGCGACGAAGCAATCCATTACTTGTGCCGATGCTGGAAATGGATTGCTTCGCTTCGCTCGCAATGACGAGTGGAAAGCTTGCGCTCCGAAACTACTCCGCCTTCCCTGACGCCAGCGCGTCGGCGACGGCGGCGCGGATATCCGCCACCGAAAACGGCTTTGTGATCACATCATGTGCGATGGCGTTGAGATTGGAAGCGCGTTCGCGCTGATCGGCAAAGCCCGTCATCAGCAAAATCGTCAGCTTGGGGAAATCGCGCGCGGCCGAAAGCGCGAGCGCAATCCCGTCCATCACCGGCATCTGGATGTCGGTGAGCAAGAGATCGAAGGCACCGTCCTCGCGGATCAGGATTTCCAGCGCTTCGGCGCCGTCCTGGGCGGTGACGATGTCGTGGCCGTCCATGCCGATCGCCCGCGCCACCAGCGCGCGCATGGAATCTTCGTCGTCGGCGATCAATATCCGCGGCATCGCTCGCGCCTTGCTTGTTACGCGCTGCCGCCGGCGAGATCCCGGCGGTTGAAGAAGCGTATATCGATATTGCGTCCTTCGGGGGGCGGCGAGGCCAGGCGCGATTTGAACCTGGCGCGTTCACCCGGGTTCAACACGGGCTGGTCCAGCACCGTATTCCAGGCGTAGATTTCGGCGCCTTGGGCGTCGCGAACGGAAAAGCGCAGCTGCGGCAATTCGACCGGCTTCTTGTTCTCGCCGACGATGACGCCCTCGATCACCAGCACCGGCTTGCCATCCACGGTTTCCGTCGTGACCTTGACGTCCTTGAATAATACCCCGCGCAGGTTCACGTCGAGGCCTACCATCTTGTAGAATGAAGCGGTCTGCGGCAGCAGGCGCACCACATCAGTGCGCCAGATGATCAGTGCCAGCGCCAGCGCGCCCATGCCGGCGCAGGCCGTCTGCAGACCGATCCTGGGCCTCAACCGGCCGAGGAACCCCGATGGGCGACGCAGCCTCGCGCCCTGCGCATCGTGGCGGGCCATCGACTGCCAGTCGTTTGCGTCTTGGTCGTTCGCTGTCGTGGACCAACCCCCGGCAATCGGAGGGCTGTCGACGACGGGGGTTTCCTCGGCTTCCTCGCGGGCGAGCGCCTCCCATCCGGCGGCGGCATCCGCGTTCGAATCAGGCCCGCCGGCCTCCGCCATCGCGGGTTCCGGACCGACCGCCTCCATCGCTGCCTCCGGCCGCGCCAGCCAGACCTCCCTGCAGCGGGAGCAGCGCACGGTGCGGCCTTCCGCGCCCAGGGTGGCCGGATTGACGGCATAGGAGGTTGTAC
>JBATYU010001059.1:0-7530 GCA_049674245.1 Bradyrhizobium sp.
CCGCGCATCCAGTCGACATCGAAGCTCATCACGGTTTCGACGGCGGAGAGGCGTTCGGCGCCGGTGCCCTGGATGAGCAGGAGATTGCGCGTGGAGTCGGCGCGAATGCTGCCTGGCTTGGTGGCGAACGAGTCCATCAGCTTCAAGATGGTCTGTGCGGACCCATACTGCAGGGGTACCACGGAAACACCGTAACCGGGCTCGGGGTTAGCCGCGGCGGAATCGACCCGGCCGGTGCCGACCGCATCGCCAAGCGGCGTCAGCCGATAGCCGGCGCTGTCACGCACCAGCACCACGCCGCTGAGCCGTAACGCGTTCTCGAGTACGAAAACGATGTCGGACTTCGGCACCGGCCGGACCGATACCAGGCTGACCGTGCCCTGCACGCGCGGATCGATGGAGTAACCCGTGTTCAGGATGTCGCCGAGCACGACCTTGGCAACGGTTGCCACCGGCGTATTTTCAAAATTCAGGTCGTAACCGGTGCCGCTCGATGCCCGTTCTACCCGCGCGTCCGGAACTTCGGTTATTTCGGTCCCCTGGAATTCGGCGGAACGGCCTCGTTCGCCCGCATTGGCCGACGCAGCGTTTACGGGCTGGGCCTGTCGGGGCAGAATGTCCAAAGACCGCACTTTGTCGAGCACGTCAATATCGGCCGGCGCGGTTGTTGTTCCAAGTGTTGCAGGATTGCAAGACGTCAGAAGATTGACGACGCAGAGCGCCATAGCGATCGCAAAAGCGCTGCGCACGGCCGTCCGGGAACGGACCTGATTGCCGACACGCATCATATATCGCCCTATCGTCGATCCAACTCTAGACGGGTTACGTCGCGGATCACCCCGAAGTTTCGCATACGCAGCAGAAACATATGCCGGCGGTCCTTAACGCCGCTCTTTGACGACTAGATGACGCCGATGTATCCTGCCAGGCAAGCTTCGGCCGCATCGTACAGGCGTCACAGTCCAGGTCAATAACCCTGTCTGCGGTGAACGATGGCCTGTGGCGGCGATGGCACAGCCCTCGCCGCATTCTCCGCCCACCAAGCGACTGGAAGACGTATGACCGGCCAGAAGTCGTTGCAGTTCATAGAGCATCTTCGACAGGCTCGGCGCCTGACGTCGGCCGGAACGGGTGAGGTGGAGGACCGTGGGCCCGCCGATCAGCCGCAGTCCGCCTCGCAGATCAAGATTTGGGAGGCCACCGATCTGTCGGCCGGTGAATTCGCCGATGAGGTGGCCCGATTCTACGACTATGAACGCGTCACGCTGGAGGACATGCTGTCAGCCACGCCGCTGGTCGCGTCCTTCTCGCCGCGTTTTCTTCGCGAGACGTTCGTATTCCCCTATCAGGTCGCGGATCACGGTATCGTGCTCGCAATTGCGGATCCGACCGATCTTGCGGCGCGACGTGCCGCCGAAATCGTGCTCGGGCCGAATATCGCAATCAAGGTGGCCGCGTTCGACGATCTGACGGTCGCGCTGGATCAGCGCCTTGTCAATGACAGCCCTGACGGACGCGGTGACGCGGACGGGTTTCAGCAGTTGCGCGAGGACGACATCGAAAGCCTGCGCGATCTTGCCAGCGGTGCGCCCGTGGTGCGCGCGGTCAACGATCTCCTGGAAAAGGCCATTGAGCTGCGAGCAAGCGATATCCACATCGAACCGTTTCTGGCTGGCCTCGTGGTCCGCATGAGGATCGACGGAATGTTGCGGCAGGTTGCTACACCCACCGGGGTGCTGCCGCAGGCCGTTATCTCGCGCATCAAGATCGTCGCCAGCCTCAACATTGCGGAACGCCGGCTGCCGCAGGACGGCGCCGCGCGGCTGCGGGTGGGCCGCGCCGACATCGATATCCGCGTCGCCATCATGCCGACCCAGCACGGCGAATCCGCCGTGATCCGTATTCTGCCCAAGGATCGCGGGATGCTGGTGGTGGACAGGCTCGGCTTCGCGCCGGCTGACGAAGTCAAGCTGCGGCGTCTTTTGAAGATGCCTCATGGCATGATCGTCATCACCGGGCCGACCGGCAGCGGCAAGACCACCACGCTTGCGACGATCCTGTCGATCCTGAACGAGCCGATCCGCAAGATTCTCACGGTCGAGGATCCGGTCGAATACGAAATCCCCGGCATCAACCAGTCGCAGATCAAGCCGGCGATCGGGCTGACATTTGCGAGCGCGCTGCGCTCGTTCGTGCGCCAGGATCCCGACGTCATCATGGTCGGTGAGGTGCGCGATTCGGAGACGGCGCATGTCGCAATTCACGCTGCGCTGACCGGACACCTGGTGCTTACCACGCTGCACACCGAGACCGCGGCAGCCGCCTTGCCGCGCCTGCTCGATCTTGGCGTTGAAGGCTATCTGCTGCGCTCGACGCTGCGCGCGGTGATCGGCCAACGCCTGGTACGGCAGCTTTGCGACCGCTGCAAGTCGTCGAAGGAATTGACCGCGGCGGATTTCGCCGAGGACCCGCGGCTTACCACGCTCGGCTTCCGGGTCGGGCAGACCGTTTACTTGCCGTGCGGATGCGAACGTTGCGGTGGCACGGGTTATCGCGGCCGGCTCGGCGTGTTCGAGGTGCTCGAGCTCGATGACGAGATGCGCGAATTGATCGGAGAAAAGACCGACGGGCTGAAGGTCGATCAGGCAGCCATCCGCGGCGGCATGACCACGATGCTCGACGACGGCATCGCCAAATGCCGCGCCGGATTGACCTCGCCCGCAGAGGTCCTCCGCGTCACAACCCTGCGGTGAGGTGAATTGTGCCGAGTTTTCGATACCGGGCGCTGACGCAGAGCGGCGAGGTCGTGCACGGCACGCTATCGGCGCCGACGGCGACCGAGGTTGCGGCCCGCATCGAATATCTGCGCCTGCTGCCGATCGAGACCGTGGAGGAGAAGCGGACCACTTCCACCTCCAGCGGCCTGGGTCTCTTCAGCCGGCCGGGGCGTGCGGAAGTCACGACGTTCACCCGCGATCTCGGTTTGCTGCTAAAGGCCGGCGCGCGCCTCGACGACGCGCTCGAACTGCTCGCGAGCGATGCCGATGTCGGCCGATTACGCCCGGTGGTTGGCAAGTTGCGCGCAGCGCTTCTGAGCGGCGAGAGTCTTGCCGAAGCTGTGGGTGCGCATCCGACGCTGTTTCCGCCGATGTATGTGGCGCTGGTGCGGGTGGGCGAGGTGTCCGGCACGCTTGACCAGGTGCTGGAGATGCTGGGTGCGGAGCGGGCGCGTTCCGAACAGATGCGCCGCAAGGTGACGGATGCGATGCAATATCCGCTGTTCGTGCTGATTGCGGCGGTCTGCGTGATGCTGTTCTTTATCCTGTTCGTGCTGCCACAGTTTTCGTCGGTGCTGCAGGATTTCGGTACCAAGTCGGACTCCGCGCTCAGCGTTTTCATTCGCCTCTCCGAATTCATCCGTGCCAACGGCACTGCGTTGTTGCTCGCGGGCGCAATCCTGATCGCCTCGATCTGGATGCTGCTGCGGCGGCCGGATACGAGAGCAGCCATCGTCGGCACGATCGCGCGGATACCCGGCGTTGCCGGCATCTTTCAATTTTACCGGACCAGCCTGTTCTCCCGCAATCTCGGGGTTCTTCTCGGCAGCGGTGTCAGCCTGACGGCCACCTTGCGCATCCTGGTCGACATCATGGCGGTGACCGGCAATGTCGATGTCTGGACGGCGGCAGCCGATCGCGTGCGGCATGGCGGCAAATTGTCGGACGCGCTCTCGGCGTCGAGCAGCCTGCCGCCGATGGCGGTGCGGATGCTGCGGCTCGGGGAAGAAACCGGACAGCTGCCGGTGCTGGCAGGCCGGGTCGCCGAATTCTATGAAGCGAAACTGCAGCGCAGCCTCGACCGTATTGTAGGTATCATCGGGCCGCTCGCCATCGTCGCCATCAGCGCCGTCGTTGGTGGGTTGATCGTCTCGGTCATGACCGCGCTGCTGTCGGTCACGCAGCTCGTCGGATGAAGTAAGGATTGTCGCGATGTCAAAAAAGATCTCCGCTGAAATCTTCCACCGGCGGGCCCGAGGTGATGCCCGGCAAGGCGAGCGGGGTTTCACGCTGGTCGAAATGCTGGTGGTCATCACCATCATCGGCCTGATCATGGGCCTGATCGGCCCGCGCGTGCTCAACTATCTGAGCGAGTCGAAGGTCAAGGCGGCGAAGATCCAGATGCAAAGCTTCTCCAGCGCCCTCGATTTGTTTAATCTCGATGCCGGCCGCTACCCGTCGACGGCGGAGGGTCTGGCGGCCCTGGTCCGCCGCACCCCCGGGGTTGAGGCCTGGAACGGACCTTATCTCAGGGGCGGTAGCGTTCCCAACGATCCCTGGAACCATCCGTATATCTACCGCGCTCCGGGCCAGCATGGCGCCTACGATATCATGTCCTACGGCGCGGACGGCCAGGAGGGCGGCACCGGTGTGGCCGCCGACATCTCACTGGACACCATCACGAGCGCGAAGAATGAATAGGCAAGAATGAACAGGATTGACGAACGCGGCTTCACGCTGCTGGAAATGGTGTGCGTCATAGCGCTTGTCGCCATGATCGCCGCCGTGCTGTTGCCGTTTTTGCCGCGCCATACTTCGCGTTCACGCCTGCAGGCTTATGCGCTCGAGGCGGCGACGTTGCTGAAGGCCGATCGCTACAGCGCGATCCGGCGCCGCGCCGACGTTTCCACGCTGGTCGATGCGCCATCGCGCGCGATCCGCTCCGGCGCGACCTCGCAGATCGTCCGCATTCCGGACGATGTGCGCTTCGATGCGCTGCTGCCGAAGACCTGCCGGCAGCGTGAGGCGCTGTCGACCATCAGTTTTTTCGCCGACGGCATGTCGTGCGGGGGTTCTATCGCGCTGAGCAGACTCGACACGGCTTATGAAATTCGTGTCAACTGGCTGACCGGAAGGATCGAAATTGTCTCTCGTTCGCCGCTTGCCAACTGATCGGCCCGATGCCGGCTTCACGATCATAGAGGCGCTGATCGCACTGGTGGTCGTCGCCGTTTCGATTGTCGCGATCGGATCGGTCATGTCGACCAATGCCCGTGGCGTGCGCGCGCTGGAGAGCCATGTCGCGCTGCTGCAAAGCGCGCAGACGGTATTTACGACCTCGATTCCACCGCGCAAGGAACTTGCGCCCGGCACGCTTTCGGGACAGCTCCGCGACTATCGCTGGCAGGTCGACATCGGCCCGGTTGGGAGCGACTGGGTGGTGGAAGGCGCCGACGTCGCCTGGATCCCCGAACTGGTCAAGATCCGCGTCCGCTCGCCTTCCGGGGCCACTGTCGATCTTGAAACCGTCCGCTTGATGCACAGGCCGAGCCAATGAGGATCGCGCGCACGGGCAGGCGGATCGGCGAAGAGGGTTTTACGCTGATCGAGGCGCTGGCGGCGCTGGTGCTAACCGGCCTCGTGCTGTCGGCGCTTGGCACCATAACTGCGCAGTTGCTCCCGAACTGGAATCGCGGGTTCGACCGCATCCAGCAGAGCGAACTGGTCGGGATCGCGATGCAGCGGATCGCCGCGGATCTGGCGGCTGCCGAATATGTGCCGCCCAATGGCAGCGGGCGCAAGCCGCTGTTCGATGGCTCGGCGCTGTCGGTCACCTTCGTGCGGACGGCGCTCGGCCCCAACGTCGGAATAGGGCTGGATGTCGTGCGGATCGGCGAGACCGCCGAGCAGGGCGGCTTCGTAACGGTGCGCACGCGCGCGGCGTTCGGGCCGCTGCCCCCCGGGGTCTCGCCGTTGGCGCAGATCCGGGTATCGGACCCGGTGGTACTGCTGCGGCCGCCGTTCCGCCTGTCGTTCGCTTATGCAGGTCCGGACCGGATCTTTCAGGATAGCTGGCAAGATGCGGACAAGCTTCCAGCGGTGATCATGCTCACCGTGCGCGATGCGAGGAGCGAACGCGTGCTGTCGATATCAACGGCGACGCCGGTTCATGTCGATGCGCCCGCCCGTGACGAAAGCTCCGATAGTGACTTCAAGGGTAATGCGAAAGACGGTACCCAGGATGATGGCAAGATCAACAGTGCGGCGCAGAAGCAGGGCGGCTCCTGATGATCAAATCAATCCGGCGCAGCGCAAGGTCGTCATCTGAGCAAGGCTTCGTCATCGTCGCCGTGTTGTGGCTTCTCGCCGCACTCGCGGCGCTGGCGACGATCTTCTCGCTCTACCTGTCGAATTCGGCGCGGGCGCTGGCGCTCAACGACACCGCTCTGCAAGCGGAAGCGCTGGTGTCGGCGAGTGTGGAACTCACGGCCTATCAGCTGCAGCTTGCGGGCAAGGACGCGCGCCCGGCGCTAGGCTCGTTTCACACACGCCTGAACGGCGCGAACCTCGCCGTCTCCTTTGTCTCGGAAGCGGCGCGGGTCGATCTCAACGCAGCGCCGAAAGAACTGATTGCCGGCTTGCTGGCCGTGCTCGGCGCGGGGGAGGAGGATGCCAGGCAATATGCCGATCGCATCATTGGCTGGCGCACCAAATCGAAGCCGGAGACCGTCGGGAACGAAGACGCGCTATACCGAGCCGCGGGTCGGCCCTATTCGCCGCGCCAGGCGCCGTTCGCCCACGTCAACGAGCTCGGCCTCGTACTCGGCCTTCCGCCGGCGCTGGTCGAGCGTGCGCTGCCGTTCGTAACCATCTTCAGCGGCGTCTCCGGCGTCGACGTGCTAACGGCGCCGCCCGAGGTGATCGCGGCATTGCCGGGCATGACGCCGCTGACGCTGAAGCAATTTCTAACGGATCGGGCCACTCTGCCGAATGACAGCGCCGCGATCGCGGCCGCGCTCGGCGCGGCCGCGAAGTCGAACGTGGCGGCACAAAAGAGCCAGGCCTACCGGATACTGATCAGGGTAGGCTTCCCTAACGGCCGGGAGACGGTCTCGGAAGTCGTGATCGATCTTCGCGGCGAGCAAGACCCCTACCGGGTGTTGTCGTGGCAAGACGATGTGATCGTGCGCCGGCGAGCGCTAGTGAGGCTGTGATCGCAATGATGCCGGAGCTGAAGGACCTGTTCGCAGAGTGGATCGTGGCCGTTGACGCAGCGATCCGGGCCGCCGCGGTGCGAATGGTGCCGCGGCGGCGTATCCTGTTCGTGGAGGGCGACGGCAACAGCTTTACCGCCCACGTCACCTCGACGCGAAATGGTGGCTTCCTGCCGCAAACATCGTTTCGTCTCGTGCATGGCCGGCCTGAGCCTGCTCTGTCGTCGGAGTGGCGGGCGGCGCTGCGCGGTAGCCGCATCGACATACTCATGAGACCGGACGAGGTGCTGTTCCGTGCCGTCGATTTTCCGAGACAAGCTGCCGATTTTCTCGACGGTATGATCCGTGCCCAGATCGACCGCCTGACGCCGTGGACGGCGGGCGAGGCAGTGTTCGGCATTACGCCGCCGGTGCCGATCGCGAACGAACGCATCGGCCTGACGCTTGCGGCGACCTCGAAGCAAAAGATCCAACCGTTGCTCAAGCTTGCTGCCGATTCCGGTGCGGCGTCCGTCGCGGGGCTGGTCGAGGTGCCGGAG
>JBATYU010001060.1:0-1615 GCA_049674245.1 Bradyrhizobium sp.
ATCGCGGCCTCGTCTTGCTGCATCTTGCCGCTTGTGTTCTTTTCCTTGGGCGTGAGCGGAGCATGGATCGGAAACTTCACCCGGCTTGCGCCCTATCAACCCTGCTTCATCGCGGCGACGCTCCTCTTCCTGGGATATGGCTATTGGTTGGTTTACCAGTCAGGAGCGCGCGCCTGCGCCGAAGGCGAGACCTGCTCACGGCCCCGATCGAATCGTATCGTCAAGGCAGGCCTCATCCTGGCAACGATTCTCGTCGCCGCCGCGCTTGGACTCGACTTCATCGCTCCCTTGTTTCTCGCCTCGTGACCGGAGACCCACCATGAACAAGCTTATTGCCCATGCCGCTTTTGCCGCCGTCGTTATCGTATCCCCGGCCGCGATGGCGGCGGACAGAACAATCACTCTTTCAGTGCAAAACATGTACTGCGCGGCGTGCCCCTCGATCGTCAAGGCGAGCCTGCAAGCCATTCCCGGCGTCGCCAACGTTGCGGTGTCCTACAAGGAGAAGACGGCAACGATCACCTATGACGATGCCAAAGCCGATGTGAATCAACTGACCTCGGCCACCGCGCAGGCAGGTTATCCGTCCACTCCCAGGAGCTGATCCGATGCTTCTTCAATCGACCATCACCTGTCCGCACTGCTCACTGGCGAAAACAGAGACCATGCCGACGGACGCCTGCCAGTTCTTCTATGAATGCACCGGCTGCGGCACAAAGCTGAAGCCGAAGCCAGGCGATTGTTGCGTGTTCTGCTCCTACGGCTCGGTCCCGTGCCCGCCGATGCAGGCCGAGCGCGCGGGCGAGAGCGGCGCGGCGTCTTGCTGTGCGAGGTAGACAACATGAGTACCGAAACCGAGGTTCGCGCGCGCGACTGGCTGCACAGTCGGCGTGCCAGCCTGCTCGCTTGGTGGGTGCCACATGCCGCGATCGTCGCCAGCCTGTTCGCTCCGGTTCCGGTTCGAGCAGGCATTTGGACGATCGCGCTCGTCTGGATGGGAGTGGCCTGCCTCCTGAATGCAAGGCGGTGCGGCCGAACACACTGCCGCTATACCGGACCTTACTTTCTCGCCATGATTGCGCCGGTGTTTCTGCTTGCGGCCGGCATCGGCTCCGTTGGATTTTGGGGCTGGTTGATCCTTGGCGTCCTCATTCTTGCCGGTAGCAGGGGCATCTGGTGGGCCACAGAGCACGCCTGGGGAAAATTCTCATCGTAGGGTGCACCATCAGGTCCGGTTGGCGGCCGAATCTTGTTGTGTCGCCAAGCTTCCGAATTGGTGTGAACGGCGGCCTGCGAGCGCTAATCCAACCGTTTAGGAAATAGCCGCTGCTCATAGACCAGCGAGCTTCCGGCCGACATCGTCAATTGCCCAGCTATTGGAATTCGGCGACGATTTTTCTCCAGATTGCTTACTCGCTCGAATGAGGCAGAGCTGGAGCTTCAGTCTGGGCGCGCATATAGCGCTGTAAAATAAAAAAGAATTGGCGCACCCGACACGATTCGAACGTGTGACCTTTGCCTTCGGAGGGCAGCGGTCAAACTATGCTGGCCAATCGAGGAATGCCCCCTTCGACCAATCGCAAGAATCGGGTGCTGTGTGTTCGCGACCTGAACC
>JBATYU010001061.1:0-6982 GCA_049674245.1 Bradyrhizobium sp.
GATTTGGGCTGCCGCAAGCGCAATTGACCGCCGAGGAATGCGTCCTCGGTGGTTTCGCACCGAGGCTCAGTCATCGGCGCGCAATTCGTAGGCAAGGCCCGCATCGGTCAGAAGCTGACGCGCCTGCTTGTTGTCATCCTCATGGACCAGGATACGGCGCGGCAGCACGCCCAGCGATCCCTCGATGATGCTCATATTCTGGTCCAGCACCAGGTGATGGATGTTCGCGCCATCGAGCAGCGCGCCGATGGCTGAAACCAGCACCATATCGTTGGTCCGAACCAATTCCCGCAACTCGCATTCTCCTTCGTCATGGCGGCGTGCGACGGTAGGCATATGTCAGCCGCTTGCCGTGCTGCGTAGCACATTCTATCTAAGGATAGTCCCAATCGGGAAATTGTGGAGACCGGCGTGGCGGTTATTGTACCCTTCGAGAGCCCCTCGGACGCTTCGATCGACCAACTGGTCGGGCTCGTTGCATCGGACATGGAGCGCGTCAACGCCACGATTCTGTCGCGGACCGGCTCCGAAGTGACCATGATTCCCGAAGTTGCCAACCACCTGATTTCCTCGGGCGGAAAACGGCTGCGTCCGATGCTGACGCTGGCGATGGCGCATCTCGCCGGCTATTCCGGCGACGGCCACATCAAACTCGCGGCCTCGGTCGAATTCATGCATACCGCGACGCTTCTGCATGACGACGTCGTCGACGAAAGTGAACTGCGGCGCGGCAAGCTGTCGGCGCGGATGTTGTGGGGCAACGAGGCGAGCGTATTGGTCGGCGATTTTCTGCTCGGCCAGGCGTTCCGGATGATGGTCGAAGTCGGTTCGCTGCGCGCGCTCGACATTCTCTCTTCCGCGGCTGCGACGATCGCCGAAGGCGAGGTGATGCAGCTTGCTGCCGCCAAGAACACCGCCACCACCGAGGACGAATATCTCGCCGTGATCCGCGGCAAGACCGCCGAACTGTTCGCGGCCGCCTGCGAGGTCGGCCCGGCGATCGCCAACCGTCCGAAGGCGGAGCAGACCGCGTGCCGTTCGGTCGGCATGAATCTCGGCATTGCGTTCCAGCTAGTCGACGACGTGCTGGATTACGGCGGCAAGGCCGCCAAGCTCGGCAAGAACATCGGCGACGACTTCCGCGAGGGCAAGATCACGCTGCCGGTGGTGCTGGCGTTCCGCCGCGGCAACGACTCCGAGCGCGGTTTCTGGGTCAAGGCGCTGGAGCGCGGCGAGATCGGCGGCGGCGATCTCGATCACGCCATCGGCTTGATGAGCAAGCATCGCGCGCTCGAGGACACCATCAACCGCGCCCAGCATTACGGCGCGATGGCGGTCGATGCGCTGGCGCTGTTTCCGGCCTCGCCCATGAAGACAGCGCTCGAGCAGGTGGTCGCGTTCTGCCTGGCGCGGTCGCATTAAAGATGAACGGCGCGAGCTTTTCGCTATTTCTGCTGGCCGCGCTCATTATCGCAGCGGTCCCCGGCCCCGGTATTTTCTACGTGGCAGCGAGGACGCTGTCGGGCGGCAGGACAGCGGGCGTCGCATCCACCTTCGGAACGGCGTTAGGTGGACTCGTTCACATTATCGCTGGCGGCCTTGGCGTCTCGGCGATCATTCTTGCCAGCGCGCAGCTTTTTACGGCGCTCAAGCTGTTCGGCGCTCTCTATCTGATCTGGCTTGGTATCAGGACCGTCATGGAGGCGGCTCATCCGCTGTTAGAGCCGGTCGGCCCCATCGGGGCAAAGCGGGCATTTCGGGAAGGCGTCCTCGTCGAGGCGCTCAATCCCAAGACCGCGGCCTTCTTTCTCGCATTCATTCCGCAATTTATCGAACCGACGGCCGGCGACGCGGCGCTCCAGTTCATGTCGCTCGGCCTGATCTCGGTGGCGCTCAACACCTTCGCCGACGTCACTGTGGTGGCCGCGGCTTCTACGGCACGCGCTCGTCTGGCGCGCAGACCACAGTTCGTCCAGCGTCTCCGGCAGGGCTCCGGGCTCTTCATGGCAGGGCTCGGAATTTCACTGGCGCTCGCGCGGCGGCCCGCTACAAGCTAGCTCAGCACGCCCGCATGCACCCACCACTGCGGGTGATCGAGCCGAATCTTCTGCGAGGCGCGCTGCGCCTCCGCGGTATTTTCATAGATCGCAAAGCAGGTCGCACCGGACCCCGACATCCGTGCCAGCCAGGCTCCATTGGTGGCGCTGAGCGCCGAAAGCACCTCACCGATCACAGGCTGGATGCGCATGGCAGGCAGCTCGAGATCGTTGGAATTCTCGGCGAGCGCTTCGACCCAATCTTCGAGCGACGCACCGTCTTCCGGCCAGGCCGGCGACTGCAGAACGTCCGTGGCGCCGACCAAGAGCTCGCCGTTGCGCAAGCCGAGCCCCGCAAACACGTCCCTGGTCGCCACCGCAACGCGCGGGTTGACCAGCACGCAGGGCATTGTCGGTAAGGCCAGCGGCGACAGGGTCTCGCCGACCCCGGTCATGCCGGATGCGCGCGAGAGCAGGCACACCGGCACATCGGCGCCGGTCAGAAGCGCAACCTCGCGCAGGCGCGGATCGTCGAGCGCAAGATCGTTGAGCCGCGCCAATAGCCGCAACGCAGCGGCCGCATCGGCCGAGCCGCCACCAATTCCGGCCGCGACCGGCAACACCTTGTCGAGGGTGAATTCGCCAAGTTTCAGGCCGGGCACATGCTCGGCCAGCAGCAGCGCGGCCCTGAGCACCAGGTTGTCGGCGACGTCGCCGCAGTCTCCGGCCAGCGGACCCGTGGTGTCGAGCTTCAGTTCCGGTCCGGGCGCAAGCGCGAGGCGGTCGCCGCAATCGGCGAACGCCACCAGGCTTTCGAGGTCGTGATAGCCATCGACGCGGCGGCCCACCACCCGCAGGGTCAGGTTGACCTTGGCACGCCCCTCCTCGACCAGCGGCATTACCCCCAAGCCCTTCGATCAGCCGCCCTTGCCGTCTTCCTTGCCGTCGTCCTTCTTCTTGTCGGCGGCGGCAGCAGCAGCCGATGACGGATCATCCGGCAGTCCGTTCTCGATCTTGGCTTCGATCTTTGGCAGATCGTCCGGCTCGGGCTTCAAGTCGCGGGCGTGGGACCACTGGAATTTCGCCTCCAGCGTACGGCCAACGCGCCAATAGGCGTCGCCGAGATGGTCGTTGATGGTCGGATCCTCGGGCTTGAGGTCGATCGCGCGCTCGAGATTCTTGGCCGCTTCCTCATAATTGCCGATGCGGAAATAGGCCCAGCCCAGCGAATCCACGATATAGCCGTCGTCCGGGCGCTGTTCGACGGCGCGCTTGATCATCTTCATGCCTTCGTCGAGATTGACGCCCTGGTCGATCCAGGAATAGCCGAGATAGTTCAGTACATGCGGCTGTTCGGGCTGCAGCTCGAGCGCCTTGCGCATATCGGCTTCCGCCTTGCTCCACTGCTTGGAGCGCTCCTCACAGATGCCGCGATAGTAGTAATAGATGCTGTTGGCCTTGTCGTTGTTCGGAGGCAACACGTCGACGCCCAGCGAATAGGTCTGGGCGCAGTCGGCAAATTTCTTGCGGCCACGCTCGATATTGCCGAGCGCCATGATGGCCTCGAGATCCTTTGGGTCTTCCGCGGTGACATTCTTCAGGATCTTGATCGCTTCATCGCTGCGGTCGGCGGAATCCAGATCGGTCGCGAGCTGGATCTGCGCATTGCGCTTCAACGGCGAGTTCGACGGCACGCGCTCATAGATCTTGATCGCCATCTGGGGCTTCTTCACGGACTCATAGAGATCGGCCAGCGACAGCAGCGCCAGCGGATGATTGGGCACGAGGTAGAGCGCGAGCTGCAGATAGACCAGCGCGAGATCCTCGCCGCCGCGGCGCGTCAGCGAGGCGCCGATGCCGTATAGCGCTTCGGCGGCGCCGGCCTGCGGCGAATCCACCAGCGGCGGCATTTTCTTGCCGGCCTTGGTCTCGCGCAGCCCTTCCTGCACCAGCGGATGTCGCGCGAGCTTCTTGTCGAACGCCTCGTAGATGCCCGAGGCGGCGGCGTCATCCTTGTTGCGCGACAGCCAGCGAGCGTAGGATTCGGCAACCCGCAGCATGGAGTCGTCGAGCTTGTAGGCGCGCTCGAAGCGGGTGCCGGCGTCCTTTTCCTTGCCCGCGAGGTCGAGCATCATCCCGGTGTGAAGGTCCTTGAAGATCGGATACCAATCCGGACCGGTGAGCTTGTCGATGCTGGCGACCGCCGCCTTGGTGTCGCCGGTGCCATAGATGGCCCAGCCCGACAACAGCGTCGCCACCAGATCGGTGATCGGCCCGCGGATCGACTGGTTGATGTTCAGCTGCGCGGCGGCGTATTTCTTCAACTTGAGATTCTGCACGCCGACGACGAGGCGCGCGACACGGTTGGATTTGTCAATCGTCAGGATGCGTTCGGCGAGCTTGACGGCCTCGTCGATATTGCCGTCGGCAACCGAGGAGATGAACGCACGATCGAGCAATTCGTTGTTCTTCGGATCGGTGCGCAGCGCCGAGAGGTAGAAGGCCGACGCGGAGTTGGCGTCGCGTTCCACGCTGGCATGACGGGCGGCAAGGTAACTGCCCGACGTGGTGAGCGATTTCAAATCGCTCCTGGTCGGAAACTGCGCCGAATTGTCCGTCGGATGATCAGGCGTCTGCGCGCAAACCGTGCCGGGCAGCGCCAGCGCGGCGACAGCGAGAGCGGCAACGGTGCAGCGGTTGAAACGAGTTGAAAATATCACGGTTCGCCTAGCTCCAGAATTGAACGGCAGGATTCCCGAATGCGGACCCAAGCGGCGGCATCAAGGCAAGCGACAATGCCGCGTTTGGCGCTTAACCGCAAGGATACGCGCAAAGGATACACGATGGTCGATTGGCAGGTGGGCCTCTAAAGCCGCTGATTTTGGCCCGCGGGTATCCGGTAACGCTTGCACTGTGGCGGTATCGTGGCCGGCCACCTCACGCGATCGTCACATAGCCTCCGTCACATGGCCTCGTAATTCGGCCCGCCACCGCCCTCCGGTGGAACCCAGGTAATGTTGCCGTTGGGATCCTTCACGTCGCAGGTTTTGCAGTGGACGCAATTCTGGGCGTTGATCACGAATTTGGGACCCGCCGCCTCCTCCACCCACTCATAGACGCCAGCCGGGCAATAGCGATTCGACGGCCCCGCATAAACGTCGTGTTCGGATGTCTTCTGCAGGTTCATATCCGCGACCTTCAGATGAACCGGCTGGTCCTCCTCATGGTTGGTGTTGGACAGGAACACTGACGAAAGCTTGTCGAACGATATCTTGCCGTCCGGCTTCGGGTACGAAATCGGCGTGTGGGTGTTCGCGGGGTCCAGCGTCTTGCGATCGGGTTTTGCATGCGACTGGGTGCCTAGCAGCGAGAAGCCGAGCGTGTTGCACCACATGTCGAAACCGCCGAGCGCCACACCAATGATGGTTCCGAACTTGGACCACAGCGGCTTGGCATTGCGGACCCGGTACAAATCCTTGCCGATGGCGGAATCGCGCCAGGCGTTTTCGTATTCGACAAGTTCATCATTGGCGCGGCCGGCGCCGAGCCCGGCCGTGACGTGTTCGGCGGCGAGTATGCCGCTGCCCATCGCGTTGTGAACGCCCTTGATGCGCGGCACGTTCAAAAAACCCGCCGCGCATCCGATCAGCGCGCCGCCCGGAAACGTCAGCCGCGGCACCGACTGATAACCACCTTCGGTGATGGCGCGCGCGCCGTAGGCCAGGCGCTTGCCGCCTTCCAAGAGCGGGCGGATCACGGGGTGGGTCTTGAAGCGCTGGAATTCGTCGAACGGCGACAGATATGGATCGTCGTAATTGAGATGCACGACGAAGCCGATCGCCACGCGATTGTCGTCGTAGTGATAGAGGAACGAGCCGCCGCCGGTCGAATTGTTCAAGGGCCAGCCGAACGAATGCTGGATCAGGCCCTTCTGGTGTTTCGCCGGATCGACCTGCCAGACTTCCTTCAGCCCGATGCCGAATTTCGGCGGCTCGCTGTTGGCATCGAGCGAGAATTTCGCAATCAACTGCTTGGTGAGGCTGCCGCGGGCGCCTTCGGCAAACAGCGTGTATTTGCCGACAAGCTCCATGCCTCTGGTGTAGGAGTCCTTGTGGGAGCCGTCCTTGGCGATGCCCATGTCGCCGGTGGCGATGCCGCGCACCGCGCCCTTTTGGTCGTGGAGCACTTCGGTGGCGGCGAAGCCCGGGTAGATTTCGACGCCGAGCGCTTCGGCCTTCGGCGCCAGCCAGCGGCAGACATTGCCGAGCGAACCGATATAGCAGTGATGATTGCTCATCAGCGGCGGCATCATGAAGTTCGGCAACCTGATCGCGCCGCCCGCCGTCATCCAGTAGAAGCGGTCGTCCTTGACCTGGGTTTTCAGCGGGCAATCGGCGTCCTCGCGCCAATCCGGCAGCAATTTGTCGAGCGACACCGGGTCGATCACCGCGCCGGACAGGATATGCGCGCCGACCTCGGAGCCCTTCTCGACCACCACGACGCTGAGATTAGCATTGAGCTGCTTCAGCCGGATCGCAGCCGCAAGGCCTGAGGGTCCTGCGCCGACGATCACGACATCGAATTCCATGGATTCGCGCGGCGGTAATTGTTCGGTGCTCATGATGATCTGGTCTCCGCCCGGTGTTGTTCAGGCCGTTTGTTTCCGATTTTTACCGGGAGGACAACCATGGAAATCGACCGTGAGGCGTTTCGTAACGGGGCGATCCCGCCTAGATTGAGAAGATGCCCTTCGAGATTGTGCCATGACGCCTGATCCCGCCCCTACCGCTCAGCAATTGCTGGCCTTTTATCTGGAGGCCGGCGTCGACTGCGCGCTGACGGACGAACCGGTCAACCGGCTGGCCGAACCCGACGCCGCACCTGCCGTGCGCGAGGCCGCACTCCCTCAGCCACTTCGCACCATTCCAGCCGCCACTCCCGCTGCC
>JBATYU010001062.1:0-3086 GCA_049674245.1 Bradyrhizobium sp.
GGCTTGAGCGGCATCGGCGTTATTGTCAAAGCGCTCCAAAGCCTCCCTCGCCAAGGCGAGCATGGTCACTGTTCTCGTAAACGGCATGGACAGCTCCCTGTTTGAGCCCCCGAACGCTGAGTTTTAGTGCTCGCAGGGTTTCCCCTTGTCCATCGGACGCAAATCACCTTCGCGAGAGACGGCGCAAACGGGCAGCGACAATCAGTCGCCGCCTCGCCGGAATAGGGCACACCATGAGGTCAGTGGAGGCCGCTGCTTCGTCGTTTGGCGTCTGAGCGATGACGGGATCGAGTGGTGAATAAAATCCGAGGCCCGATATCTTCCTTCAGATAAGGATCGATCAAGATCAATTCAGGCGTTTAGAGCGATTGCAGAATTTGGAATACACTCGAAGGACATGTCGATGGATTACGTGTTCGGCATGTTCTGCCGTCGCGGTGTAAATCTCGTCTGCCTCCTCATCGTCCAAATGGCCCATCAGGTCGAGGAGGAGTGGGATGTCCCAGAGATTCACGGCGCCTGCGAAAATGCTCATCAGTTCGACGTTTAGCTCTAAGCCGAGAGGAGTGTATTGGGTCGTGCCAGGCTCGTCAGGAACACTTGCCGTTAGTCCAAAATCATTGAGCAATTTCCAGAAGGCGCCCGAAGATTCTTGATCAGCCTTTCTCACTAAGGCGGGGGAATCGCTGTTCGAAAGTTTGACCGATTTTGATGGTCCCTTGGTGGAATGGCTGCTTGACCAGTTCTTCAGCGTTGTATTCGCGGACTGCGATGGCTGGGTCGTTGTCGACCAACACACGTTGGTAGGCGGAGACGTGCACGTGCAGACCGCAAACGGGCCTTACACCGTGACCAAAACGTACGATGGCACTGATTCTCCCACCGGCTGTGGTGCCACCTCAAAATACGAGTTGACCTGGTCAATCAAGCGGGCCTGACGAAAGCGCTGATCTGGAATCTGCTCGGTGGGCGGTGATCTATGCTCTAGGGCTCGCCACGTTCCCTGCCCATCTCGTCAAGGTGATGCTTCAAGCGTTCCAGGCTCTCTTCGACGGTTTCCTGAGAGGAAGAAAGCTTGCGTTCGGTTGGGATCAAAAAAATCAGCCCGCTGACTAAAAAAGCCATTCCGCCAACGAATGCGGGATCGCGGTTACGCGATCGGCCAGGTAGCGCGCCTCAAGCGCGCTGCGAGCCGGGCGCGCGATTAGACGCGCTCGATGATGCGCTTCACGCCGCTTTGGATCACCCGGTGCGCGCACCGCTTTGGCCTGTGATCTAGATCACCTCTTGCAGGCCAAGAGATGTGGTAAGTGGGACGGAGCGATGATCAAACGACGGGGTTCGATCATGCCCACCATATTCGACCTGCTCTACCGC
Source organism: Bradyrhizobium sp. (assembly GCA_049674245.1). Taxonomy (GTDB): domain Bacteria; phylum Pseudomonadota; class Alphaproteobacteria; order Rhizobiales; family Xanthobacteraceae; genus Bradyrhizobium. Next base: position 1,378 of record JBATYU010001062.1, read on the forward strand.
GAATATTGCCGTGCCCGCCTCGCCGAAATGCGGAGACAACTTCTAATCCGGCCTCAGAACCATGAAGTCCCAGAAGCGAATTGCGATGCCAGCCGTCCTGACTGCGCGGCTGATCGGGGTAGTAGCCGTTTAGGCGACTCGCAGCGCGAAGGCACCGCAGGCTAAGTTGAACGGACCATTTGCGACGCCCAAGATCAAGCCAAGCGCGCACCACCCGCGCGACCGCGGACCACCGGCCGGCCGCCACCGCGCCGCGGCCTAGACAACAGCTCACTTTAAGCGGACGCGCCACCACGTAGCAGGTGCCGGTAACCGTGCTCCGTCATCCATTTGGCGCGCGATAAATGGCTTTCGAACGCCCTTCGCGCGCGCGAGGATCGTACTCTAGCGTCGGCCGCCCATCAGGCGCAGCAGCATCATGAACAGGTTGATGAAGTTGAGATAGAGCGACAGCGCGCCCATCACGGCCTTGCGGCCGGCCGAAGTGGCGTCATCGCCGCCATCGTACATCCCCTTGATCCGCTGGGTATCGTAGGCCGTGAGGCCCGCAAAGACGCCGACGCCGATAATGGAAATCATCCAATCTAGCCCGCTCGATCTCAGAAACAGATTGACCAGGCTTGCGATAATTATGCCGATTAGGCCCATGAACAGGAAAGTTCCGAATCCCGACAAGTTTCGCTGGGTAGTGTAACCCCAGATGCTGAGTGCGCCGAAGGCCGCCGCCGAGATAAAGAACACCCGCGTGATCGAGGACTGCGTGTAGATGTGGAAGATGGTCGACAATGAAATCCCGACCAGGGCCGCATAGAGGAAAAACAATCCTCGCGCAGCTTCCACGGACAACGTGTTAATTCGTGCACTGATAAAGAACACTAGTCCCAGCGGCGCCAGCATGAACACCCACATCAGCGGACTTTGAAGTAACTCAGGGCCGGTGAACTGGTAGGTCAAAAACGCGGCAACGCCGGTCAAGCCAACGCCGGCGGCCATGTAATTATATACGCGCAGCATGAAAGCGCGAAGGCCGACGTCTATTGCCGTGGCGCCGTTTGCGGGGAAGCCGGGCGCAGCTGCATTTCGATCGTAGTTCGACATGGCTCGTATCCTTTTTGATAGGCTTCTGCGGGAAGTAGCGAGCAGGCGCTTAACTCAGACAAACGAGGTAGACGAGACGCGCGCTACTCGAACGCAATATTGAAGCGCCGGCGCGACGGGCTAGAACAATACTCCTATAGATTGGGCGCGCGACCTATTTGCGGCGCCGAAGTACGGGTGGCGGCGGTGGGCCCAAATCGCGCACCCAGATCGTTCCGTTGTCGAACTGGACGGCCATACCATCAGGCGAATAGACGGCGCCCTCGTTCCAGGCGTCGACCCAGATCCGCGTCGCCGGCGCGAACCAGTCGGGCCATGCGCGGGCCGGCTGACCGGCTTCGTTGAGAAGATTGAGATCGGGTCCGTTCTGGGTGATGAAAGCGGGACTGCCGACGAGACCCGCCCGGCACGCTTCGACACATTTATACGCGCCGGTCAGATTGATCGATTGTGCCGATGCTTCGGTTGCGAATAGCACGGCCAGAAAATCTGGGCGGCCTTACGTTTGTTTTCGACGTCGGGCCCGTGAAAAACCTTTAGGGCAAGCCCGACCCATGTCAATTTGTCGATGGCGTTCGTTCTCGGGCTCAAAAGCCCGGATTCGATCGTAG
>JBATYU010001063.1:0-1693 GCA_049674245.1 Bradyrhizobium sp.
GCGATTCGGCAAAGGAAATCCTTGAACTTCTGGAACTCGAACTGGGCGCGATGATCCGCCAGCTCGAGCGCGCGGCCAACTCGGTCGCCGGCGGCGCCGAAGCTGCCGCAGCGACCCTCTCCGCCATCCGCCAACGCACCGACGCGCTGACCGGGCGAGCCAGCGCCGCGCAGGGTACCGCGACCACCTTCGCGCAGGTGGCGGAAAAATTCACCCAGTCGGCGCACGGCATCGGCACGCAAGTGCGCGACGCCAGCAAGCTTGCCGATCAGGCCAGCGCTGCCGCCCAGGAAGCCCGGAACATCGTGGACCGCCTGCGCGAATCCTCGGCCGCGATCGGCAATGTCGTCAATTTGATCGCGCAGATCGCGCGACAAACCACGCTGCTCGCGCTCAATTCCACCATCGAAGCGGCGCGGGCCGGCGAAGCCGGGCGCGGCTTCGCCGTGGTTGCGACCGAAGTGAAGGCGCTCGCGGTGCAAACCCAGAACGCCACGAAGGAGATCACCAAGGATATTCAGGCGCTGCAAAAGGACGCCGCGGGCTCGGCGGACGCGGTACATCGGATTTCGCAGGCGATCGAGGCGATCCGCCCCGTTTTCGAAAATGTCAGCGGCGCGGTGGCGGAGCAGAGCTCAACGACCGGCGAGATGTCGGAGAACGCTGCCTCCGCCTCCTGCTTCATCGTCTCGGTCGGCGACAGCGCCAGCGAAATCGACAGCGCGACCAGGGAGGCCGAGGCGCATGGCGAGAATGTCGCCAGCGCCGGCAAGGCCGTTACCACCTTCGCACAGAAATTGAAGTCGCGCTGCGCGGTGCTGTTGCGTCAGGGCGACCGCGCAGACCTCCGCAAGCGCGAACGGCTGCCGTGCAACCTGAAAATGGAAATCCAGACCGCGCGCGGTGTGATCGCGGCTCCGGTATATGAGATTTCCATGGAAGGTATCCTGATCTGCGGACCTGACGCCGAGCGACTGCCGCCGAACCAAAGCCTCAACGCCACGCTGGAGAGCGTCGGCGCATGCAGGATTCGCGTCAGCGAACATTCAAAGGCCGGCGCGCAGGCACGGTTTGAGGCCGCGGATGCCGCGTTGAGCGAAAAGATCGAAGACAAGCTGTGGTCGATCCGCGAGGAGAACACCGAATTCGTCACCCGCGCCATGGAAGCCGGCCTCGCGCTGACCAGAATTTTCGAGGACGCGGTGGCGAGCGGCGCGATCTCCGTCGAGGACATGTTCGACACCAATTACGTCGAGATATCGGGCACCAACCCGCTTCAGCACCGCACCAAAATTCTCGATTGGGCCGACCGCGCGCTGCCGCCGTTCCAGGAAGCCTTCCTCGCCAAGGACCCGCGCATGGTGTTCTGCGTCATGATCGACCGCAACGGCTATCTGCCGGTGCACAACAAGGTCTACTCGCATCCGCAACGCCCCGGCGATGTTGCCTACAACACCGCCAACAGCCGCAACCGCCGCATCTTCAACGATACCGCCGGGCTCGCCGCCGGCCGAAATCTGCGCTCTTATTTGATTCAGAGTTACGCCCGCGACATGGGCAACGGCAAAACCGTGATGATGCGCGAGATCGACGTGCCGATCCGCGTCAACGGGCGGCACTGGGGCGGCTTCCGCACCGCGTACAAGCTATGAACGCAAAACCCGCGAACCTGGAGACGGCTGCGGCCGTGCCC
>JBATYU010001064.1:0-1508 GCA_049674245.1 Bradyrhizobium sp.
GCTGAAGGATGGTAGCCGCGCGGGCTCGAAGCAGATTTCTGACTTCACGAAAGCATTCGTCGACGCAATTTACGCGAAGCTGCTCGTCGTGGAAGACGAAGACGCCGACGGCAACGTCGTTAAGCGCGAGCGTCGCCGCTCTGCAAATGCAGCCATGACGGCTTGCAGGCGCGCCTGGTCTGTTGGTCAACGAGCTCAAGAAACGAAAGTGCCAGCGATCAATCCATTCTCACGCATGGGCCTAAAAACCCGCGCGCCTGGCCAGCCTGTACGTGAGACACCCACGGCGACTTGGAGCGAACTCGTCGCATTTAGGGTGGCCGCGAACAAGCTCGGATACGGCTCAGTCGGGACAGCCGCGTTGTTGACTTGGGAGTGGTTGCAGCGGGAAGAACACGTGTTCGGCGCCTTCGAAATCTCGCACTATCGGCCAAAAGAGCGGCCGAATAGCGTGAAGATTGTGCATCCGAAGAATGGCGAAGAAGCCTGGTGGCCCCTATTCGACGAAACTTGCGAGCCCCTTTTCCCCGAGTTGATGACGGAGCTCGACGCCATCAAGGAAACGATGGTTTCGGGTTTGGTCTTTCGGCGCAATCATGAGCATCGCAGGTCGTGTACTCCGCTCCCATGGATTACGGAACGCAAGGATCTGCGTTACCTCCGGAGCGTCGTAAAAAAGATAGTCGCAGCAGCTAGGCTTCGAAGCGAACTCTCATTTACCTCCTTCCGCCACGGTGGCTTCACCGAAGGTGCCGACAGCGATCTCACAGATGCTGAGTTACGCGCCGCGGCCCGCCATCGATCCCCACACCAACTGCCAACTTATGCCAAGCGCACGCGTAAACAGCTGATCTCAGGCTCCAAGAAGCGCCGTGAGGAGCGAACAAAAATAGCCCCTGGTCGCCCGTCGGAATGACGCGCGTCCTAAATCATTGATTCAGTTCGCGGGCTCTTCAAGGCTCAGATGGGAGCTGCTGGTTAACCGAGCTATTTGCCCGCCCACAAAGGCCTGCGCTTTTCGCTGAAGGCTTTCAGGCCTTCCCTGGCGTCCTCGGTCATCGCCAATAGCGCGATCTGGCTTTCGGTGTAGGCGATGCTTTGGTCGAACGACATCGAGGCGATCGCGCGCATCGCGTATTTGCCGCGCCGGATCGCGGTCGGCGACTTGTCGATGATGCGGCCGATCAGCCACTCGACCTTGGCGTCGAGCTCGGCTGCCGGCACGACGTAGTTGAGAAGGCCTGAGGCCTGCGCGGCACTGGCGTCGAACGGCTCGCCGGTCAGCGCCCATTCGCTGACCAGCCGTGGCGGCGCGATTCCTTGCAACAGGCTCATCACCTGCATCGGGAACACGCCGACCTTCACCTCGGGCAGCCCGAACATCGCGTGGTCGGCCGCGACCGCCATGTCGGTCATGCACAACAAGCCCATGCCGCCGGCCATGCAGACGCCGCCGACCCGCGCGATCGCGGGTTTTGTGGCGTCCTGCGACAGCCGCAGCAAGTCGG
>JBATYU010001065.1:0-11602 GCA_049674245.1 Bradyrhizobium sp.
CTGCCGAAGATCGCGACCTTTCGCGATTGGCTTCTTTCGGAAGCGTCGAAGGATTTGCGCCAACTAAAGACGCACGGTTCGCCATCGAAGGCATTGAGGAAGAACGGGGACTGACCGTCAGCGATCGAATCCGTTCGGATTTCAACCAGGCGGATCATGATCAATCAATTGGCGCAATCGGCAGTAGTTGCACGAATTTGTATCGACAACAAAAGATTGCATGGGGATGTTACCCGTCCTACATTTCGATCATGACTGAACTCTCTGAAGCTGGAAGGGTGAGATGTCCTTGAAGTGAGGAGTCGTCATCATGTCGTTGAAACAATTGTTTGCCGGCGCCAACCCCGCGCGTGACGATGTTCAGCAAACAGACTTCGGATATGACGTCGTTCCGCGATACATATGCAACAACTGGCAGGAGGTCTCCAGCGCGCAAGGGCTAGGCGCGTATCCCTTCGACGCGATCGTCATCGGTGCCGGCATGTTCGGCGGTTACTGCGCCGAAAAGCTATACCGGGCGGGTGCGGGCTCAGCCTACCGGATCCTGTTGGTTGACGCCGGCGCATTTCTCCTTCAATCGCATATCCAGAACCTGCCGCAGCAGCTTGGAGGTTCGATTGGTGGGCCCAATTACCTGCGGGCGCGCGATGATGCGAGCGGAGCGCAAAATGTAATCTGGGGCATGCCCTGGATCAGCAATGAGATCTTTCCGGGACTTGCGTATTGCGTCGGCGGCAGATCGTTGTTTTGGGGTGGGTGGTCGCCTCAATTGACACAAGACGATCTCGCCAATTGGCCTCCGGACGTCGCGACCTATTTGGGCAGCGCCGCCGGCTACGCATCGACCGCCACTGAAATCGGAGCGGCGGTGACGACCGACTTTATCCAGCAAACGGCGTTGTTCAACGCGCTCTTGAGCCACATCAAGGCGGCTCTGCCGCTGTCCGGATTAAACGAGGCCGGAGATGCGCCGCTTGCCGTCGTAGGCGCCGCACCGCAATCCGGTTTATTTGCATTTGACAAGTTCTCTAGCGCCCCCTTCATGATGGACGCGATACGCAATGACGTTGGGGTGAACGGTTCGGGCGGCGACACGCGGCGCAGGCTCTTTCTGATGCCGCGCACCCAAGTCCATCGGCTCAATTGCAGCGGAAACCGCGTCGTGTCAATCGACATGAGCATCGCTGGTAACCGCCAGCAGCTTCCGATTGCGCCGGGCTGCAATGTCACCGTGGCGAATGGCACCATAGAAGCGACCAGGCTCGCGTTGGAATCGTTCGGGATCGGTTCGACGCAATTCGGATCGTCCCGGGTCGGCAATCTGATGGGGCACCTGCGCAGCAACATCACGGTGCGAATCAAGCGGGCCGCCCTGGCGCTCGGCGCGCCATCCGCGCTGGAAACGGTGGCCCTGATTGCCCGCGGCAGCGCGCTTGGACGCCGCTTTCACCTGCAGATCACTGCTGCGGACGTGACGGGACCGAATCCGGAATCCATGATGTGGAGCATGGTCCCAGACATCGACTTGATGGGCGGGCTTCTCGCGAACGAAGATACCAATTGGGTGGCGATCACATTTCGCGGCATCGGCGAGATGGAAGGTCAGCCCGCGATCGGCAACCTCGACCCCGCAAAGAGCTGGATCGATCTCAGTCCGGAAACCGATCAATGGGGGATGCGGCGTGCCTATGTCAATCTGGTCGCCACCCAAAATGATCGCAAGCTCTGGGAGGCGATGGACAAGGCCGCTTTCGATCTCGCTTCGACGCTCGCCGGCAATGATCAAACTAATATCGAGTACTGGAACGCGCCGAACGGACGCTGGGACGCCACCAGGCCGCGGCCCGACGCGAACGGCAAAGGTTTCTGGCAGGACCGGCTTGGCACCACGCACCATGAAGCGGGCACCCTGTTCATGGGCAGCGCCGGTAGTTCGATTACCGATCTCGATGGCAAGTTCCATGGTATCGACAATGCCTATGTCGCCGGTCCCGCGCTTTTTCCGTCGCTGGGATCGGCAAACCCGTCGTTGACGGCACTTTCGCTTGCACGCAAGACGGCCAACGCCCTCATCGCTGCAACCCAGCCGACGGCGCCGCCCGGCTTTGTGCCGCTGTCGCTGTCGCCCTCGGATTGGCAGATGGTCAAGCTGCCGAACAGCCCCGCCTCGATGATCCATTATGGTTCGGTACTGGAGACCGCGGGGTGGTATGGCCTCTACTGGTACATCAAGGAACCCTTCAGCAATTTCATCCTGTCGCTGCAATGGCGGATCAGCCGCCGAGAAGAGAATTCGGGCGTCTATATCCGGATTCCGGCGCCGAACGTGGCAAACGCCTTGCAGGCGGCCGATGCGCAGGGACATGAAATCCAGATCGACCAGCGCGGCTTTGATTCCGCGTCGGGCACGGAGGGCCATCCGCTGAAGGTCACCGGCGCGATCTACGATCTGCAGGCTCCCTCAGCCTCCACTCAGGTGCAGATCGGCGCCTGGAACGATCTTGTGGTGGAAGCAAGTGGATCCCGGATCAAGGTCACGCTGAACGGCAACCTCGTCAACGATTTCCAGAGCTCCCGACAGCAGACCGGCTATATTGCGCTGCAAGCGCACGATTCCCTGTCGCGTACCCAGTTTCGAAATCTGTTCGTCAAGAAACTGGACGCGACAGGTTCGGTGGCCTGATCTCCGTGATGTCGGTGCCGCCGGGGAGCGAAGTCGCTCTCGCTTGCGGGGACGGCACGTCAGTGCGGATTTTCCAGGCTGAACAGCTCCGACTGCTCGTCATAGGCGAACAGCTCCGCATAGCGCGCCCACGAGACGATGGTTTTCAGCGTCTCATCCGCCTGGTCTTCCGCCATATAATCCTCGAGCTCGTTGCGGAAGCGCGCGGCCGGCGCCGTATGCGAGGGCCGCTCGTCGAGTACCCTGCGGATCAGTCCCATGACCGGCACGTAGTTGATGAGATGCTCGGCGAACAGTTTTTTGCGCGCATCGGTTTCGAGGTGCGCGAAGCGCGTGCCGGCATCGGTCAACATCAGATCGCCTTCGCTCAATTGGGCGAACCGCAACAGTTGAAGCGATTCACCGAGGTGGAATATCTCGTCGGCCTCCAGTTGCAGGTGGCTGGCGAGGACCGGCAGATCGGCCCGTCCGCTATAGGGCGGCCCCGCGAGCGTCTCGATCAGACCGGAAAGCACGTTGGAGGAGACATGCCTGAGGATCATGCCGACGCCGGTGCCGTGGATGCCCTCGATCGCCGGCGCTCTCGGCTCCGCGCGCTGCGTCATGCGGGCATAGACGCTGTCGACGAGCTGGCGGAAGGTCGGATCGAGGCGGTTGCGCGGGTGCGGCAGGTCGACCTTGATCTCGGCGGCGACGCGACCGGGATTGGACGAGAACACCAGGATGCGGTCGCACATCAGAACCGCCTCCTCGATGTTGTGCGTCACCATCAGCACGGATTTGATCGGTAGCCGGCCTTCGATCCACAGATCGATCAGGTCGGTACGCAACGTCTCGGCAGTCAAGACGTCAAGCGCCGAGAACGGCTCGTCCATCAGCAGCAGGTCCGGGTGCACCACCAGCGCGCGGGCAAATCCGACGCGCTGGCGCATGCCGCCCGACAATTCCTTGGGATAGGCGGACTCAAAACCGTCCAGACCGATCAGGTCGATCGCCGCCAGCGCCCGGGTGCGGCGCTCGGTGGCGTCGATACCGAGCGCCTCCAGTCCCAGTTCGACGTTTTGCAGCACCGTCAGCCACGGAAACAGCGCAAAGGACTGAAACACCATGGCAACGCCGTTCGGCGGGCCCATGATGGTCTCGCCGCGGCATTTGGCGTCGCCCGAGGACGGCGCAATCAGCCCGGCGATGATGCGAAGCAGCGTCGACTTGCCCGAGCCGGAGCGGCCGAGCAGACCGACGATTTCACCCGAACGGATCGTCAGATCGACTTTTTCCAAAACCAGCAGGTCCTCGCCGCTGCCTTTCGGAAAGGACCGGCAGACGCCGTGGATTTCGAGCAGGTTGGCCTGTCTGATTTGATCGAGCATGAATATCCCCTGATCAGCCGAGGCGAAGACGACGCTCGCCGAAGGCGTAGAGCGGCCTCCAGAGCAACCGGTTGAAAAGCGTCACCAGAATGCACATTACGGCGATGCCGAGCACCACCCGCGGGAAGTCACCGGTTTCGGTCGCGGTTGCTATATAGGCGCCAAGGCCCGCGGCCGTCAGATGGGCGTCGCCCCAGCTTGCGACTTCCGCGACGATGGAGGCATTCCACGATCCGCCCGATGCGGTGATGGCGCCGGTGATGTAATACGGGAAAATGCCGGGCAGGATGACCTTGATCCACCACCGCCATCCCTTGAGGTGGAAGCTGCCGGCGGCCTCGCGAAGGTCGGTCGGGAACGCGCTGGCGCCCGCGATCACATTGAACAGGATGTACCACTGGGTTCCCAAAATCATCAGCGGGCTGAGCCAGATATTGGCGTTGAGGCCGTAACGCACGATGATCACGACGAAGACTGGAAAGGCGAGGTTTGCCGGAAAGGCGGCTAGAAACTGCGCGAGCGGCTGAATGCGCTCGGCCAGTTTCGGCCGCAGTCCGATCCAGACCCCGACCGGGACCCAGATCAGGGTTGCCAGCGTGATCAGTACGACGACGCGCGCCAGCGTAATGAAGCCATATCCTACGGCACGGAGCACGTCGGATGGGTTCAAGGTCGCCGAGAGATACGCATAAGCTCTCCAGCCGGCGTAGCCGGTGCATGACAAGATAAATGCCAGCCAGACCGCATCGACGATGCGCGAGGGCTGGCCGCCGGTCTTCTTCGTCATCCTCAATAATTGCTTTGGCATTGCGATGTGAAAATTGGCGAAGGCCTTGTTCACGGCCGCAAACGGATAGGTCAGGGCCCGCAAGGCCCGGGTGCGACGGAACAGATCGAGCATCCAGGACGTCGGGGCGGTCACTGAAGCGGTCTGCTCGAAGCGGAACTTGTCGGCCCAGGCCACCACTGGGCGAAACAGCAACTGGTCATAGGCGATGATGACGAAAAGCATGGCCAGGATCGCGTAACCGATCGCGGGCAGATTTTGCTCCTTGATGGCGAGCGCCACGTAGGAGCCGATGCCTGGCAGCGTGACCGCGGTATTGCCGACGGTGATCGACTCCGACGCCACCACGAAGAACCAGCCGCCCGACATCGACATCATCGTGTTCCAGATCAGGCCCGGCATCGCGAACGGCACGTCCAGCCGCCAGAAGCGCTGCCATCCGCTCAAGCGAAAGCTCTGCGAGGCTTCCTCCAGATCTTTCGGAACGTTGCGGATCGACTGGTACATGCTGAAGGTCATGTTCCAGGCCTGGCTGGTGAAGATCGCGAACACGCTGGCAAGCTCGGCGCCGAACACGCTGCCGGGGAAGAGATTGAGGAAGAAAACCACGGTGAAGGTCAGAAAGCCGAGGATCGGCACCGACTGCAGAATGTCGAGCAGTGGGATCAGCACCATCTCGGCGCGCCGGCTCTTGGCGGCGACTGCCGCGTAGATGAAGGTGAAAATGATCGAGCAGACGATCGCAAGCAGCATCCGCATCGTCGTGCGCAATGCGTAATGCGGAAGATTGGCCGGGTCGAGCGATACCGGCGTGACCTGGAGCGCCGACAAGGGAAGGGTGGTCTCCTCGCCGCCATAGACGAGCAGCACCATGGCGCCGATCACGAGAACGAGCGCAACCGCGTCCCAGATGTTGGGCCGCAGCGCCTGTCCCAGCCGCGGCGTCAGAATTTCCTGAAGCGTCATGACAGGCCGCCTTAGAATTCGCCGTGCAGGCGTCCCGAGAAGATCGAAACCGGTCCGCGGTCGGCGTTATAGGCGGGATTTGTGATGAACTGATAGTCGGCCGTCAGCGTGAAGCCGTGGCCGAGCGCGTAGGCGTAATAGGCCTCGAGAATTTGCTCCGGGCGATAGTTGAGCTGGCCGTCGCCGATCAGAAGTCCGAGGCCGCCGGCGGCGAGGAAGTCGCGGTGCGCGGCCGACAGCCCGTTGATCGCACCGCCGACGCCGATCGTGTCGCGCGAGCGTCCCCAAGAGCTGCCCTTGATGGAAAGTCCGCCCGACAGGCTGCGGTCGATATCCGTGAACGACAGGATTTGGTTCTGGCCGTCGTTCCAGCTCGCGCGGGCAAACAGGCCGACGTCCGCCGCAACCTGCTGCTCGAGATTGGCATAGAAGCCGTATTTGGGCAGGGTGTGACGAATGCTCGTCGCCACCGCATTGATGTCGAGCGCCGGATCGGCCGCCACCATGGCCAGCGCCTGGCGATAATTGGCGGTGTTGCCCTGGTTGCCAAAGACGCCGAGCCGCAGTTTGCCGGGTTGCGCCAGTATCGCGTAGCGTTCTTCGAATTCAACGACTGCGCCTCCGGTCTTGAAGGTGAGCACGTCGCTGTTGGGGGCCGAGGGCACCTCGAACAGGCCGGCGCGCAGCGCCCAATCCTTGCGATTGAGCTCGACCACCGCACCGCGCGTATAACCCGGCAGGTCGGCGGGGAAATCGTAGGCGGCCGATTCCCACATCGCCCAGTTCATGAAGTCGGCGCGCGAATCGTGCGCGTAAGCATTGTTGTCGAAAAAGTCGCCGACCGCGAACCGGCCAACGATCACAGTAATGCGATCGATGTCGCGCTTGCCCGGCAATTGGTTGGGTCCGTCGGCGAGTTCTTCCTGTTCGCCGCCAAGACCGAATGTCTGCTTGAGATAATAGCGCTGCGGCCGGATCTTCGGATATTCGGCGCCGGCCTTTTGCGCCTCGCCGTTCGGAAAGCCGGCGAGGCCGAGCGTGCCGTTAAGGCCAAAGCCTTGGGCCAGCTCTGGATCGAAATAAAACTCGCCGCCCTGCCAGAGCCGCACCCCGAGGAAGGCCGTCGTCGTCCAGGTGGCCTGGGTCTGGCTGCGCCCGGGAAGGCTGTTCGCGCCCGCATAGGGCGAGCGAAAAGATGGATAGGTCTGCGGCAAGAATGTCGTTTGCGCGTGGACGTTCCACGCGTCCGATTCCGGCAACGCGGTTTTTGCGTTCGCGGCAGCCGGCGCGTTCCAGGGCGTATCACCGAGCCGATAGTTCAAGCCGAATTTGGCGAGATGAATGCGGGGATCGACGTTGACGCCGGGCAGTCCAAAGCCGCTCAAATCGTAGATCCGGCGCGACAGGTCGATGTAGTCATACTCGACCTTGGCGCTCCAATTGCCGCTCACGGCGAATTCGACGCCGGCGCCCGCGGTCCAGCCGGTCTGATTGTCGCCGACCCTAGAAATAATGTTGCTGGAATTTGCCGGGTCTTCGTTGATGTTGACGTGGGCGTGCCCCCAGGCGAATCCGCCGGTCAGATAGGGCATCCATATTCCGTGCGCGTATCCGACACGGCCGCGCAGCGTGCCGACATAATCGATCGTCGCGTTGAAGGGAGCGGGCACCAGCCGCGGGGCGTCGAGCGGGCTGGTGAACGATGCATCCGCCTCGATGCCGAGCACGACATGGTTTGAGAACTGCCTGTTGTAGCCAGCCTGGTAGCCGCCGATCAGGCCGGTGATGCTGTGCGGGAAGAGCACGCCTTGCTCGGGAATTGGATTGGTGGCTGGGCCAAGACTACCGCCGCCATAACCAAAATGGCTGCCGAGATAGAATCCGGTCCAGTCGTAAATCGTTTTGAACGCGGGCGCCTTCAGCGCCATGTCCGCCGCGGTGGCCGAACTTGCCAGCACGAACATGCCCAACCCCGCGCCGGCAAGCGCGCGTGTCATGGTTCGGCGGTGGCGGCTCATGAACATTTCCCGCGCGAGCATTCCGGCTAGTCTTTCATCATCAGATTTGCCGGCCTGCTGCCACCAAAGAAATGAAGCGAACGATCTCGCCGCCCCGGCCCGGCCTGTGCTTCCCGTCAAACAGGGGCAATGGGAAGCCGGCAATTCATTCCAAGGGATTGAATTAAAAGCCGAACCCTATTGCGAATAATTCGCAATTACAACAGGGGATAAAGATGCGGTTGATTGGTTGACACTCTTCTGTGACAGCCATGCAACACCGCATTTCCCGATGTCGGTAGAGGGCGTGCGGCCGAACAAGATGATCGAGATCAGAGAGGAAGCGCGCATTGCTCGACACGTCGGGGCTCGCGCGAAACCTCGACGGTCAGATGCGATAGCGATTTGAAGCGCGCCAGCCGGTTGCGATAATAGTCGGCATCGCGTCCTTTGCCGGTGACGACTGAGACGATCGCACCAAGATGTCCCGGCCCCAGTCGCCAAAGGTGCAGATCGGCGAGCCTGTCGCCATCGGCCTCGAGCTCCTCTCGCAGCCTGTTTGCCATGCCCTTGTCGGGATTCATGTCGAGCAGGATCGCCCCGGTGTCCCGGATCAGTCCGTAGGACCAGCTGGCGATGACAAAACTCCCGATGATGCCGGCGAGCGGGTCCATCCAAAGCCAGCCAAAGGCGCGGGCGAGCAACAGGCCTATGATCACCAGCACCGATACGGCGGCGTCGGCCATCACATGGATCACCGCGGCACGCATGTTGTTGTCGCGGGCGGCCGATCCGTGCGCGTGTTCGTGCTCCTCGAACACGACGGGATAGTGCTGCTCGCCGATCCGTACCGTTGCCGTGAAGGCATGTGGTTCAGGAATCTCGTCGATTGATTCCAGAAAGGTGCCTTCATCCTGCATCGCAAAACACTGTCGCGTTCCGTCGTCACGCACCGTTTCGATCGACGACGCTTGCGCCGCCAGGGCGGCGCCGTCGATCGCCCGCAGCCGGAAGCGCGGCGGTACGCCTAGTTCGAAAACTTCGAGGGCAACGAGCCCGTCGGGGGTCTCGATTTCGTGCAGCTCGTCGTGGTCATGGCTTTCATGCGCGTGTCCGTGGCTGTGACCATGACCATGGTCATGGTGCTCGCCGCCGCTCAGGAGCCACGCGCTCGCGACATTTACCGCCAGACCAAGACAGGCGATCGGGATCGCCTCGGCAAAATGAATGGGAATGGGAGCGAAGATGCGCGTGACGGATTCATAGCCGATCAGAAGCGCGATCATCGCCAGCATGATGGCGCTGGTGAAACCGGCGAGATCGCCGAGTTTACCGGTGCCAAAAGTGAAGGCGGGATTGTCGGCGTGCTTGCGCGCGTAGGTGTAGGCGAGCGCGGCCAGCAGCAGGGCGCCGGCATGCGTGCTCATGTGCATTCCATCCGCCACCAGCGCGATCGAACCGAACAGCAGGCCGCCGATGATTTCGGAGACCATCATGATGCCGCAGAGCCAGATCACCGCCCAGGTCCTGCGCTCGCTCTTCTCATGGCCTTCGCCGAGGAAGAAATGGCTGTGAAAGGCCGCCGCTGCGCCGTTGTTATTGTCGATCATGATCTCCCTCACTTCAGATAGGTGTGGACCACTTCGATGAGCTGATCGGCCGCGTCGGCGTTGAGCGCGCCCGGATTCTTCTCGGGGTCGACCAGATGGGTGCGGATATGGTCTTCCACCACCTCCGCCATCAGGCCGGCGACGCCGCCGCGGACGCCGGCAATCATGTGCATGATGCGCTCGCATCCCGCTTCTTCGGAGAGCGCGCGCTCGATCGCTTCGACCTGGCCGCGAAGGCGGCCGACGCGGGCGAGCAGCTTCTTCTTTTCTCGGATGGTATGGGTCATGCGACGACATATAGGGTACCCACCTATGCTATGTCAACCTTGTTAGAATCGGCATCGCAGCAGTAGGTGAAGTCGGTCGACTGCTGGCTCTGCTGTCGCATGAGCCCGATAAGAGCGGCGGTCGGATCGGGGGGGGCGCCGAATACACCTGTCTTTGGCTGCCATTGGAATAAGGTGATGCGCCGTGCACTCGTCCGAGGATAGCAAGCAGAAACCGCAGCGCCTGAATGCTCTCCAAGTCCTTTGGGGTCGGCTGAAGGAGCATCCGCTGGCGCGGCTGGGTCCGGGACTGATCACCGGCGTGGCTGACGACGATCCGAGCGGCATCGCTACCTATTCCCAGGCGGGGGCGGAGTTCGGCCTCAACATGCTCTGGACGATGCCCCTGGCCTATCCGTTGATGTCTGCGGTCCAGGCCATGTGCGCGCAAATCGGGAGGGTCACCGGCAAGGGGCTTGCCGCCAATATCAAGACGGCGTTCCCGCCGGTCGTGCTCAAGGGCGTCGTCCTGCTGCTGTTGATTGCCAACACGCTCAATATTGCCGCCGACGTCGCGGCCATGGGGGAAGTCGCTGAGCTCGTCAGCGGGCTCGATCGTCATCTCATGACGGCGGTTTTTGTCCTTGTAACGCTGCTGCTTCAGATTTTCGTGCCGTATCACCGCTACGTGTTTTTCCTCAAATGGCTGACGCTTTCGCTGCTGGCCTATGCCGCGGTGCTGTTCACCGTTCATGTCCCGTGGAGCGAGGTCGCGCTGAGAACGGTGTGGCCGCATTTCAATCTGAATTCCGACGCCGCCGCGGTGGTTGTTGGCGTGTTCGGAACGACGATCAGCCCGTATCTGTTCTTTTGGCAGGCGTCCGAGGAAGTGGAAGACATGAGCGCCAGCCGAGGCGCCGCACCGCTCTTGCAGGACCCCGCCGCGGCGCGCAAAGAACTCCGGCGCATCCAGTGGGACACCTGGAGCGGAATGTTATATTCCAATCTCACCGCCTATTTCATCATCCTCGCCACCGCCGTGACGCTCAATGTCGCGGGAATTACCGACATCCAGACGGCGGCGCAGGCGGCGACCGCGCTGCGGCCGCTGGCGGGCGATTTTGCCTTCATCCTGTTTGCGCTCGGAATTCTTGGCGTTGGCCTGATCGGCGTGCCGGTGCTCGCCGGTTCCGCAGCCTATGCGCTTGCCGAAGCGATGGACTGGAAATGGGGTCTTGAGCGGAAGGCGACGGATGCGCGAGGCTTCTACGGGGTGATCGCGGTCAGCGTGCTCGCCGGATCGTTCATCCAGTATTCGCCGATCAGTCCGATGAAAGCCCTGTTCTGGAGCGCCGTGATCAACGGCGTTGTCGCGGTCCCGCTGTTGGTGGTGATCACCCTGATTGCTTCAAGCAAGTCCGTGATGGGTGAATTCACCTCAAGCCGGCCGGTCGTGATCCTCGGCTGGGCCGCGGTGGCGATCATGGGTCTGGCTGCCGTGCTGATGTTTATCCCTGGTTAGGCGCGTCATCCGAGGATTCAAAACGTTGACCCGCCCGGGGGGACGGCCGGGGCGGGTCGGGTACGACACGGGGTGGATGAGGCGCCCGTGCCGGACGCAGGATCCACGATCCGAAGCGTTTCCAAGCGAGGTAGGTTCGCGTGAAGAAACCGCGTCAGATCTCAAACGGTGCCGATCAGTAGCAGGTGTTCACGCGGCCCATGTAGTTGCCATAGGCATCGAACTGGCGAACCCAACCGCAACGGCGATAGCCATACGGATAAGGATTGCTGGCAGCGATCGCGGTACCGACGATGGCGGCGCCGACGAGGCCGGCTCCGATGGCCCAGCCGGGGCCGCCGCCACCGCCGGCGTTTGCCGGGGTGGTGGTAGAAGCGAGGCTGCCGGTGACGGCGAGAGCA
>JBATYU010001066.1:0-15398 GCA_049674245.1 Bradyrhizobium sp.
CGACAGGCCACGGCGGGTGGCCCATCGCCCGTTGCCGTCCATGATGATGCCGACATGAAGCCTGGAGGATTGCGGGCCTGCGGGGAGATCACTTTGCATCGCAAAGTTCCTGTGCAAAAATAAAGACGATCAGGTTGGCAGGATACCGAGCCGCGCCAGCGGCGCGGGCTCCTTGCCGGCGGCCTTCGCGGCGTCCCGCACCAGCCGTTCGAGCACGGCCAGATAATCCAGGAACCGGCGGCGGCCGGATTTGGTCAGGCGGCAACTGGTATGGGGCCGGTTGCCCTCGTAACCCTTGGTGACTTCGACGAGACCGGCTTCCTGCAACACCTGCAAGTGACGGCTGAGATTGCCGTCGGTCAGTCCGCAGAGTTGCTTGAGATCGGCGAACGCCAGTCCCTTCGGGTGAGCCATCAGCGAGGTCAAGAGCCCAAGCCGCGCCTTCTCGTGGATCACGCGGTCGAGACCGTCGTAGGAGAACGGTGCGCTTTCAGCGGTCGGCATCGATCTCTCCTGATGCAAAGTACAGGATCGCAGCCATCAACGACTGGCCGACCGCAAACGGCAGGCCCATGGTCCAGGGCGACAGCCCATGGCTTTGGCTCGCCAGTATCAATACCGCGAAACCGGCGACGAAATACCAGGCGCCAGCGAGCGCGACGGTGCGCGGCAGCGAGCGAACGGATGCAAATATGCCGAGACTCACGAGTATCTGCCAAAGCCCCGGCAGCATCCACAGCGCCTCCGGTGCAAACTTCCAGAGCATCGCCGCGAGCAACACACCGGCGACGCCCGCGGGAAGGAACTGCTCGACCGCCTGATGAATCATGGCGTCGGCAAGACCCGAATGGTGCCGGCGCAAACGCGCCCACATCTCGGTCCAGATCATCACCGCCGACAGCACCGCGGCCAAGGCCCAGCCGGCGAAGAAGGCGATCGGATCGCGACTGGGATCGTCAAGCCAGCAGAATTGCAGGATGGCGGCGACGAGCGCCACGACGCCGGTCGCGGCCACCGCCGCGGGGCCATAGCCGCGAAACGCGGTCCCGGCGGCTAGCTGGCTGCGAATAGCAATGATATCGGCCAGTGCCTTGTCGAGATCGCTCATTCGGGCGGGTCCAATTAACTTTGTATTGCAAAGCATACCGAATCGCAAAGCAAATGCAAGGGCCGTGGCGAGCCCGGTTTCAGCGCGCGCATTTCGCCATAATGCAGCTACTCTTCCGACGGAAGCGGCCTTTAAGATGCGGCAGGGGGTGTGGCGTCGAGGTTGCTATGTCGAAAGCGTTCGTTGTTGCGTGTCTTTTCCAAGCAGCCTTCGTCCCCATCGCCAATGCCGCGGGGCCGTTCGGCACCATCCATGTCGGAGCATGGAACGGGGGCGCCTATACCGACAACAATACCGGCGCGTTCTCGCACTGCGCGGCAGGGTCGCAGTATGCAAGCGGCGTTTCGCTGATCGTCAGCCAGACCGCCAGCAATTCCTGGCTGCTCGGCTTTGGCAGCACCGCCTTTCATTTCAACAAGGGCGACACGCTGCCGATCGACGTCACCTTCGATGGGCAAACCCAGGCAAAACTGTTTGCGACCGCCAGTTCAGCGGTGCTGATTTCGGCCATCATGCCGCCGAACGTCGCGCGCACCTTTCAGAAGTCGAGCCTGATGGTAGCGGTTGCTCGCGGCACGCCCTTGCAATTCAACCTCAGCTCGACGGGGCCGCTGCTCGCGGCGCTTGCCAATTGCGTGACCAGGGTCAAGGCAGAAGGCGTCAACAACGCCGGCGATTTCGCGGCGCCCAAGGCGGTTGTGGCCAATTCGGACGCGCCGAACGTCGCACCAGCCAACCCCACGGCGCCACGGACCGTCAGCAAGACCGGCACCGGCTTCGTGATCAGCGCCAGCGGCCACATCGTCACCAATCACCACGTCGTCAATGGTTGCACCGGCGATATTCACGGCAATCTGAGTGGCGAGCCGGTTGCCACGCTGCGCGTGGTTTCCAGCGACGAATCCAACGACCTGGCCCTGCTGCAGGGGCCGGCGGCTTCGTTCAAGGACTTTGCCAAAATACGTGACCGCGCGATCCGCTCGGGCGATTCGGTGGTCGCGATCGGCTTTCCCTATCACGGCCTCCTGACCTCGGATTTTACCATCACGACAGGCATCGTGAGCTCGCTGAGCGGGCTCTTGAACGACACGCGCTTTCTACAGATCAGCGCGGCGGTTCAGCCCGGCAATAGCGGCGGGCCGCTATTGGACACCAGCGGCCAGATCGTCGGCATGGTCGCGGCCAAGATCAACGCGCTGAAATTTGTCAGGGCGACGGGCAACATTCCCGAGAATATAAATTTCGCCATCAAGACGGGGGCGATCCGCGACTTCCTGGACAACAGCATCGTGCCCTACGAAACCGCGGAGCCGAAAGGCGAGCTCAAGACCGCCGAGATCGCGGGAAACGCGCGGGGCTACACGCTGTTGATCTCCTGCACCGCGACCGAACAGGCTGACGTCAAGAAATAAGGCATCAGCCTTGGCAGCATGCAGCCGCGCTTTCAAGCCGGCTGGTACTGGTCGCGCGGCCCCAGCCAGTCCATCGGAAAGGGCAGGCCTTCTTCGTGGCGCCCCAGCGGGGTCAGGTCGAGATAGTGATAGGCGGCGTTCATCATGTCGAGGCCGCGGGCGAAGCAGGAATAGCTGTGGAAGAGATCTTCCGCCTCGTTCCGGTAGGACACGCTGATGCCCGGCGCGTCCTCCACCCCGAAGCCGGAGGTGCCGAAATTATAGACCTTGGCACCCGACTTGACCTGTTCCGGCGTGAACGAGACCGCGAAATCGGAGTTGAAATCGCTTCCCGCCGACGACAGCCAGTCGAACGTCCAGCCCATCCGCCTTGCAAACACGAGAAGCTTTTCAAGCGGCGCGCGCGAGACCGCGACCAGCGTGGTGTCGCGCGCGGCCAGATGCGGCACCATCCGTTCAAATCCGTCCGCCCAGAAGGAACAGCTCTTGCAGCCCTCGTTCCAGTCGGGCGCGAACATGAAATGCTGCACCACGAGCTGGCTGCGGTCCATGAACAGGTCGGCCAGCGTCCGCTGGCCATCGGAACTGTCGAACATATAATTCTTGTCGACCTTGACCCACGGCATCGCCCGGCGCTCCCGGCTCAAGCGGTCGCGCGCGCGGGTATATTCCTTTTCATGCGCCATGTGCGCTTTGCGCGCTTCGATCCATTCTTCACGCGAAACGATCTTGTGCGGTTGCATGATGAGCTCCTCTTTCAGGCGAGATATCTTTCAAGCTTTTCGAGCGACCCCATCCAGCCGCGCTCGTGGCCGGCGCGCGCGGCCTGATCGAACAATTGCTCATGATGAACCGTGAGCAGGGTGCCTTCGCCGTCGGACTTGAACGTGACCGTCACCAGCGACTCCCGTTCGGGTGTCGAGTGCCATGCCCAGCTGAACACCAGCCGCTCGTTCGGCACTACTTCGCGATAGACGCCGCCGACCTCGAAATATTCGCCCGCCTCGATGTTGAAGCTCACGCGATAGCGGCCGCCGACCCGCGGATCGACTTCAGCCCGCATGGTGCCGGGCTTCACATCGACGCGTCCAAACCATTGGATCAGCTTTTGCGGGTCGGTCCACGCCGCGTAGACCTTTTCCGGACGCGCATTGAGGCGACGTTTGAAGGTGAGGCTTGGCCGCGCGACGAGGCCGGCACCGGCGGCGCCTGATTGGCTGACCATTGTTCTTCCTCCACGAAAGCAGCAAGGCGATCGAGATTGTCGGACCAGAAGCGCTGGTAGCGGCTCAACCAATCCATCGCCTGCTCCATTGGCTTCGCGGTGAGCCGGCACGCCACCCTGCGGCCGGTCTTTTCGCGCGCGATCAGGCCGGCATCCGACAGCACGTCGAGATGCTTCATGATCGCGGGCAGCGACATCGCAAATGGCTGCGCCAGCTCGCTCACTGAAAGGCTGTCACGGCCTTGCAGCCGTGCCAGCAGCGCGCGCCGCGTCGGGTCCGCGAGCGCGGCAAAGGTCCGATCCAGCGCCTCGCCGCCATACTTAACCATGTGGTTTAGTATATGCGCACGCAAAAAGGAGTCAAGCCGGGCCTGCGAAAACTCAGTCGTAGTAATAATACGGATAACGGGGCCGGCGCGGCGGCAACCGGCCGAAGGCGACGCGCGGATTGATGTTGCAATAGGCGAACCGGCCCGAGGCCGACGCCTCGCACTGCGCATAGGTCTGGTACGCGCAGTCGCCGGGAATGCCCTCGTTCCTGCCCTGCAGGCACCAGGGATAATCATAGGCCGCGGCCGGAGCGGACGTTGCCAGCGTGGCAACGCAACCCGCGGTCAAAGCCATCATCGCCAATACAAGCTTGCGCATGCTTTCTCTCCTTCCGCGCTGACCAACGCATCGCCCTCTGTTCAAGCACTCTATCATCGAAAGAAAGGTTCCGCAGATCACTCTACCTTGAGGCCGGCGAACTCGACCACCTTCTTCCATTTCTCGGTTTCGGCCCTGATCTGCTCGCCAAAGGCCTCCGGCGACTGGATCAGAGGCTCGCCACCCAATTCGACCAGGCGCTTGTTCATCTCGGGTTCGGCCAGGATCGCGTTGATCTCGGAATTGAGCCTTTCGATGATCTCCTTTGGCGTATTCTTTGGCGCGCCCATCCCGAACAGCGCGCTCGCTTCATAACCCGGGACGGTTTCGGCGATCGCCTGCACGTCGGGCAATTGCGGGGATCGTTCCACGGTCGTCACGCCCAATGCGCGCAACGAACCGGCGCGGATATGCTGGATGATCGAGGGCATATTGTCGAATATCACTTGAACCTGGCCGCCGAGCATGTCGGTGATCGCGGGCGCCGCACCCCGATAGGGCACGTGCTGCATCTTGGTGCCGGTCATCGCCATGAACATTTCACCGGACAGATGCACCGAGGTGCCGTTGCCGGAGGAGGCCATGTTCACCTTGCCGGGATTGGCCTTCACATATTCGATGAACTCGGCGACATTGTTCGCCGGCACGTCCTTGTTGACCGTCATCACGTTCGGCACCCGGTTGAAGGCGGCCACGGCTGCGATGTCGCGGACGAAATTGAATTTCAGATTGGCGTAGAGCGAGGTGTTGATGTAGTTCGCCGGGTTGATGAGCAGCACGGTGTAGCCATCGGGCTCGGCGTTGACCACCGCCTCGGTGCCGATATTGTTGCCGGCGCCGGGTTTGTTTTCGACCACGAATTGCTGGCCGAGTTTTTCCGACAGCCGCTGGCCGATAAGGCGCGCCAGGATGTCGGTGGCGCCGCCCGGCGGATACCCGGCCACGAAACGCACCGGCCGCGTCGGATAATCCAGCGTCGCCGCGCCGGCCGCAGACCCGATCAGCGCCGGAAGGCCTACTCCAATCAGGCCGAGCGCGGTGCGGCGTGAGGTCATAGCAATTTCTCCCCATCTTGTTCTTGTTGAACTGAAGGCGGCCGGCGTTGTAACAAACAACCCCCGATGCGGCCAGTGCGGGACATATGCATAAAAGCGCGACGAAAGGATCATCTATGCCGGTCAAGGTCAGCGCGCTCGATCACATCGTGATCAACGTCTCCGACGTGGCGCGCACCGCCGAGTGGTATCAAAAAATTCTCGGTATGGAGATCAAGGTGTTCGATCCCGGTCACGGCAAGACCAGGCGGACCTCGCTGCTGTTCGGCGATCAGAAGATCAATGTGCGGCCACGCGACGCCGACAAGGTCGAGTGGTTCACCGCGGACCATGAAATGGCCGGCAGCGATGATCTCTGCTTTCTGACCTCAAGCACGCCGGGTGAGGTGGTTGCGCATCTTGAGGCGAACGGCGTTGCGATCGAAGAAGGCCCGACCAGGAAACAGGGCGCCCGCGGCACCCTGCAGTCGGTCTATTGCCGGGATCCGGACGGCAGCCTGATCGAGATTTCGTCGTACGAGAAAGATGCCGGCCAACCGTCATAGAGGGGCTGGATCAGCATGCGCTGAACGCCACCGGCCGGAATGCCTGCAGCAATTGCTGGTCGAGCTTGCCTGTCATCGCTTCCATCAGCGCAAACGCCCTGGCATGGGTGAACGGCAGCCGATACGCGCGCTTCTCCACCAGTGCCGCATAGATATCCGCGATCGTGGTCAGGCGAACGATGTCGCTGATCTGATTGCCGCTGAGGCCGTTCGGATATCCGGTGCCGTCAAGGAACTCATGGTGGTGCAGGACCACATCCAGCATCTCCACCGGAAAACCGCCTTGAGCCGCGAGCGCTTCGTAGCCGCGGCGCGGGTGTTGGCGGATTTCCTTGATCTCCTCCTCGTTGAGCGTGCCCGGCTTGTCGAGGATCGCCACGGGGATGAACGCCTTGCCGACATCGTGCAGCAGCGCGGCACGGACCAGGCGCCGCTGGTCGTCCTCGCGCATGTCAAGACTCTGCGCGAATGCCACCGCAAAGCCGGTGACGAACAGGCAGTGGCGATAGCTCTCGACGTGATGGCAGCCGACGGTGGTCAGCCATTCGCGCAACGACGTATGCTTGATGGCTTTGATGATCTTGCCTTCGGCCTGCACGATATCGTCGAATGTCAGCGGCTCGCCGGCAGGGAGTCTTTCGAAAATCTTGACGATCACCGCATGTGCGGCTTCGACGCCCCGGTTCAATGCCCTGCCGCGGTCGGTCGCGTCATAGCTTGCGCTGTCCGGAAAGGCGGAGCGGACGCGTTGCAGGATGGCCGCGGCGTCCAACGGCCGCGAGATCGTATCGGTGGCGCCGAGCGCCCAGGCCTGCATCGACGCATGGTGAAGCGCATCCGCCAGAACGAACAGCCGCGGCATCGATCGATAGGCTTCCCCGCGCAGCTTGTCACGGACCCGCTGCACGCTTTCGGACGATCTCAGGTTGATGTCGACCACGATGCCGGAGACCTGGCGTGCCGGAGTTTCGGGAATCTCCGATGTCGAGATCGATTCCACCTCACCGACCAACTGCAGGATATCAGCCAATTCGCTGCTTTGATCGCTGCGGTCCGATGCGAGCAGCAAACGGCGTTTATTCTGGTCGGCTACGGCTGTCATGATCCCCCGGCGGCTTTGCAGTGGCGACTGGCTGCAAAGCCTAGCGGAGGAGGAGTTCCCTGCGCCTTAATGGGCGTCATGAATGCTTCGATTGCATAAACCCTACAAGTTTAACGAGCGCCGCCGGCCGTCGCCGGAGGACAAAAAAAACCGCCGGAGCAATTGCTCCGGCGGATCGTTGCTTTGGTGAGACCTGCGCGCGCCTTCAGGCCTTCATCGCCGCCTTCACCGCTTCCGCCGTGATCGGCAACGAGCGCACGCGGGCGCCGACCGCGTTGAAGATGGCGTTGCCGATCGCCGGCGCGATCACCGTCACTGCGGGCTCGCCGACGCCGGTGGCCTTTTCGCCATTGGCGATGACGCTGACGGCAACTTCCGGCACCTGGCTCATCCGCAAGGGAGTGTAGGTGTCGAAGTTGGTCTGCTCGATGCCGCCATCCTTCAGCGTCGCCTTCTCATACATCGCAAGCGAAAGTCCCCACAACGCCGCGCCTTCGACCTGGGCCCGGATATTGTCGGGATGCACCTGGGTGCCGACGTCGGTCGCGACCGTCAGCTTCTTGACCTTGACCTCGCCAGATGGCGCGACCGCGACATGGGCGACGCAGGCGGTCCAGCTGGCGGTCGCCCGTTCCTGCGACGAGACGCAGGCGACACCCATGGCTTCGCCCTTGGGCAACTGCTTGGTGCCGTAGCCAGCCATGCCCATCGCGGCAAGCAAGGTGTTGCGCAAGCGTTGCGCGCCACCGGCATTGGCGCCCTTGCCGTCGAGCATGTCGATCCGATACTGCGCCGGGTCCTTGCCTGCCGCATGCGCCAACTCGTCGACCATGCTTTCGACCGCCCAGAAGGTCCAGCCCGGTGCGACCGACCGCAACTGGCCCGACGGGGTGGCGTTGTGCGCCATCTCGTTGCGGATCGCACGGACGTTGTGATTGGGCACGGTATAGAAGAAGTCCGCCCCATTGACGGTGAAGGCGTCGAGCGGACCTTTCTTGTCGACCGAGGGCGACAGGAAATCAGGGATTCCCCAGCGCTGGGTCGGCCATGCACTGACCACGTCGTGATTGAGCGCGATCAGCTTGCCATCGCCGTCAAGGCCCGCCTTGATCTTCTGGAACGTCAGCGGGCGCGAGAAGTCCATGGTCATGTCGTTCTCGCGCGAGTAGATCACCTTGACCGGCTTGCCGACGGCTTTCGCCGCCTGCACCGCAGGCACCATCATGTCGGCGTCGAGACGCCGGCCGAAGCCGCCGCCCAGCCACATCTGGTGCATCACGACGAATTTGGGATCGACCCCGGCGGCGCCCGCCGCGATCGCGCCGGAGCGCGTCGCAAACTGGTTGCCGGAATAGATATGCCAGATATCGCCCTGAAGCTGCGCGGTGGCGTTCATCGGCTCCATCGGCGCATGGATGTTGATGTTGGTGGTGTACTCCGCCTCCATCAGCTTCGCCGCCGTCCCGAAGGCGGCCGCCGTATCGCCGTCCTTGACGAAGAACTGCCCGGAATCGTCGAGCGTCTGCAGCCGTTTGGCTTCCGCAAGCAGCGACTCGCTCGACAGCTTTGCGTTCGGACCGCCGTCATAGCTGATCTTCAGCGCATCCGCCGCCTTCCGCGCATTGGCATAGGTGTTGGCCACCGCGACCACCCAGCCGGTCGTGGTCGCCGTCTTGTCGTCGAGGATGACGGCCTTGATGAAGCCCGGCACCTTCTTGGCCTCGCTGTCGTCGACCGATTTGACGGTCGCGCCATAGCGTACCGGAGGCGTCACCACCTTGCCGTACACCATGCCGGGCAGCATGACATCGATGCCGTATTTCGCAGTGCCGTTGGTCTTGGAGGGAATATCGAGCTGCGGCACCGAGACGCCGATCATGGTGTACTTGTCGGGCGTCTTCAGCTTGATCGCCTTGAGCTCGTCGGGCGTGAAGGTCTTGGTCGCCTTGCCGCTCTTGACGATATCGGCGAACGTCATCGATTTCTTCGACTTCGGATGCGAAACCGTGGAGTCCCTGACGACCATCTCGTCCTTGTAGTAGGGCGGCACGCCCATCGCGGCGACCGCGCCGTCGACCAGCGCCATGCGCCCCGCGGCGCCCGCGCGGCTCATGGCATCGAAATTCATCATCGTGCTCCAGCTGCCGCCGGTGATCTGCGCGCCGAGCACCGGATCGTTGAACTTCGGATCGTTGGAGGCGAGCTGAACCCGCACGTCCTTCCAGTTCGCACCTAGTTCTTCGCAGATGATCTGCGCCATGGTGGAGGCGATATGCTGACCCATGTCGGCCTTGCCGCAGGTGACGGTCACGATTCCGTCCGGCGCGATCGAATACCAGACGCTGGGATCGAAATTGGAGGGCGCGGCGAACGCCTGATCCGCGCCCAACATGGCGGGGACAGAAGAGTAGCCGAGCGCGAGACCCGCGGCGGCGGTGCCGACCAGGAAGGTGCGGCGGCTGAGATCGGCAGCTTCAGCCTGGTTGATTTTCACGTGGCTATTCATGTGGGCCTCCGCTCGGTGGCGGCGTTCGAAGCCGTGCGCATTTCGGATGCGGCGCGCATGATCGCCTTTTGGATTCGCGAATAGGTCATGCAACGGCACAAATTGCCGTCCATGTGGTCGATCACTTCCTCCTTGGTCGGATTGGAGTTCTTGGCGAGCAGCGCTGCCGCCTGCATGATCTGGCCGGACTGGCAGTAGCCGCATTGGGGCACCTGCTCGGCGATCCATGCCTTCTGCAGGGGGTGGTCGCCCTTGGCGCTGAGGCCTTCGATGGTGGTGATCTTCTTGCCGGCGGCGTCGCTGACCGAAGTCTGGCAGGAACGCACCGCCTCGCCGTTGACGTGAACCGTGCAGGCGCCGCAGAGGCCGACGCCGCAGCCGAATTTTGTACCGGTCATCTGCAATTGCTCGCGGATGGCCCATAGCAGCGGCGTATCGCCCGCCGCCTCGACGGACATATTCCGTCCATTGATGTTGAGAACAGGCATGATCTCTTCCCTCGCCGGTGAAAGATGCCGCTTACGGCGGCAACCCATTTTTAGCCCCCGGTCGAACACCCACCGGGCTGATGTCGGCCTTGCGCGCGAGAATGATCGCGTTCTCGTTGAGAGGCAATTCAATTTGGAATTGTTCGAAGAGAATAAAATTTCGAAACGCGCGCTTGTGCAATGCGGCAACAGCGCTGCCACGAAATTTGCCGGGCTTCGTGTTGCCTGACCGGAGCCAATCTGGATGGCCGCTATCGGCGTTCGGCGGTTCCCACGGCCAGAACGTTCGCGCTACAATAACGCCGAAGAACAAGAAGCTGCGGGAAGCCGGAATGCCAACGATCAATCGTGACGGGGTCAAGATCTACTACGAGGTTCACGGCAACGGTCCGCCCCTCATCCTGACCCACGGCTATTCGTCGACATCCGAGATGTGGAAGGGCCAGATCGAGGCCCTGTCGAAGCATCACAAACTCATTTTGTGGGATATGCGGGGCCACGGCCGGTCTGATTACCCCGAGGATCCCAACGCCTACGGCGAAGCGCTCACCGTCGCCGACATTGCTGCACTCCTCGACAAGGCCGGTGCCAACAGCGCCATCGTCGGCGGGCTTTCGCTCGGGGGTTACATGTCGCTTGCCTTCTATCGTGCGCATCAGAAGCGCGTTCGTGCGCTCTTGATCATCGACACGGGCCCCGGATTTAAGAAAGACGACGCCCGCCAGGCATGGAACAAGCGTGCGTTCGATACCGCCGATCGCTTCGAGCGCGACGGCCTTGCGGTCTTGAAGTCGGCGAGCCGCGAACGCTCCGCCGTGAACCATCGCGACGCGGCGGGACTGGCGCATGCCGCGCGCGGCATGCTGACCCAGCGCGACGCCGGCGTGATCGAGGTTTTGCCCGAGATCAAGGTACCGTCGCTAATCGTGGTCGGCGCCGACGATGCGCCGTTCATGGCGGCATCCGATTACATGGCGGCGAAAATTCCAGGCGCGAAGAAAGTAGTGATCCCCTCCGCCGGTCACGCCGTCAACATCGACCAGCCTCAGGCGTTCATCGAAGCGGTGCTGCCGTTTCTCGACGGCCTGCCGCGCGTTGCGCCGGCGGAAAGCCTGGCGCCATGATGCACTGTTCTTTGTGCGCTGACCATTCATCTCAGCCCGTCATTCCGGGGCGTGCCTTGGCACGAACCCGGAATCTCGAGATTCCCCGATGCGCAATTGCGCATCTGAGGTCTGGTGCTTCGCACCATCCCGGAATGACGGCGCGAGAAAAATTCAGAACCAGCGCTCTCCGACCAGCACGGTATCGCCCGGGTTCAGCGAAGTGCCGAGCGGCACCACGACGCGCGCCGCGCCGGAAGCATCCGTGTGGGTGAGCGTGACGACGTCCCGGCGCGCGCGCGGCGAGAAGCCGCCGGCAATGGCGACCGCGCTTTCCACCGTCAAGTTCGGCACGTACGGATATTGGCCGGGCGCCGCGACCTCGCCCAGAATAAAGAACGGCCGGTAGGCTTCGATCTCGACCGCCACCGAAGGCTCGCGGATGTAGCCGTTGCGCAATTTGGCTGATATCTCGGCGGCAAGCGAGGCAGGGGTGCGTCCGCGCGCCGGCACGGGACCGATCAAGGGCATGGTGATAGAGCCGCCGGCATCGATCGCATAGGTGTTGGTGAGGCCTTCCTGGCCGTAGACCATGACGCGCAGCTTGTCGCCAGCGTCGAGCCGGTAGGACGCGTCATAGCTTGCCGGCCCTGGCGCCGCGGCGGTATAGGCCACGGGTGCCGGCGCGTAGGCATCAGCGCGCGGCGATGCCGAAGCAAAACTGTCGCGAAGCGCGCTGATGGCGCCGCCACCACCGGAATCCATCGCCCCCGCGGGGTCCGGGCCATAAGGCCGGCCATAAGCCATATAATCGAGATCGCTTGAGGGCTGCGCGACAGCAACAGGACCGGCCGTCTGCATGCAGCCCGACAGAGCAAGCGCGATCGTGGCAGCAATAATCGGCAATCGAAACGCGCGCGCAACCCGCACCGGAGCCATCCTTTAGACAGGATATCGCTCCAGTCTTGCACCAATTATGGTTAACAAAGGGTTTTCGAAAGGCCGGCCGAAGACCGTAACGCCGGTCTTCCGCCGGCATTCACGTGGTGATCAGGCGTTGACGCCGACGCCGATCGGGCACGACACGCCGGTGCCGCCGAGCCCGCAATAGCCGGCCGGATTCTTGGCCAGATATTGCTGATGATAGTCCTCGGCGAAATAGAAATCGCGCCCTGGCGCGATCTCGGTGGTGATCGAGCCCAGGCCCTTTCCGGCAAGCGCCTTCTGATACATCGCCTTCGAAGCATCGGCCGCTTTGCGCTGCTCGTCATTGAACGTGTAGATCGCCGAACGATACTGGGTACCGACGTCGTTGCCCTGGCGCATGCCTTGCGTCGGGTTGTGACTTTCCCAGAACGTCTTCAGGAGCTGCTCGTAGGAAATCTTCTTTGGATCGAATACGACCATGACCGCTTCGGTGTGACCGGTGCGGCCCGAACAAACCTCTTCGTAGGTCGGGTTGGGGGTATGGCCGCCGGCATAGCCGACGGCGGTGGTGTAGACGCCGTCACCGAGTTCCCAGAATTTACGTTCGGCGCCCCAAAAACAGCCAAGCCCGAACACCGCCTGCTCCAAGCCTTGCGGATAAGGCGGCAGCAAGCGGTGGCCGTTGACGAAATGGCTGGTGGCGGTCGGAATCGGTTTCGCCCGGCCCGGCAGTGCTTCGGCTGCGCTCGGCAGAGCGGTGGTTTTGCGCATGAACAACATGGACGATCTCCAGGCGAACAGAAGCTGCAAGCGGGAACCGCTGCACTCTCTATATAGGACATATAAGATATAGGCCTTTACGTCGCCCGACGCAGCCCTGTTACGACCGGACCGGGGCAGCCTCTCTCCGTCAGTCCCGCGAATAGCCGATCAGCGGCTTGCGCGGACGGAACAGGACCATCAGCAGGATACCGACCACGCCGAGCACGGCAAAGGCCGGCTGGTCCAGAATGACCTTGATGACGCTGGTCCAAAGCCAGGGCACATTGCTTTCCACCCAGGTCCGGAACGCCTGCTGGCTGGATTGATGGATGTCGTTCCAGAATTGACCGAAGCGCGTGAAGCGCAGGGTTTGATCGGCGACAAAGCGCGCGCCGTCATAGACCATGAAGATGAATCCGCCGGCCAGCAGCAACAACCCGATAAGTCGGAAAAAACCGCGGATCATGCCTCACCTTACCTTGGTCGTTGCCAGCCATTACCGGGGCGGCGCGGGAAATTCAACCTCATCAGTATCTTATTAGCGCTATCTTATTAGCGCTCTGCGACCGGGCTTCCTTGCCCGTGGTGGGGCCGGAAAGCGTTGACGCTGCAACACCCGCCCTCTATAAGGGCGCCAATGGCGGCGGGCGCAATCCCGCCGCCGCTGTTCTTTGAGGCGCCGCCAATTGGGCTCGTCGCCCGGCAATGGCGTCCTCGGGAACATGCTCTAATACGACCAGCGTCGATCACAGGATTGAACGGCCGGCCCGCTCCGGCCGGACCAGCAGCGAACGAGCACCGCCCGAAGGATATTTGAGACTATGGCCAATACCATTTCCGCCAAGAAGGCGACGCGCAAGATTGCTCGCCGCACCGCGATCAACAAATCACGCCGCACCCAGATGCGTGGCGCCGTCCGCCTGGTCGAAGAGGCGATCAAGAGCGGCGACCGCACCGCGGCATTGAAGGCGATGGCCCACGCCGAGCCGGAGCTGATGCAGGCAGCACAGCGCAACATCATTCATAAGAACAATGCGAGCCGGAAGGTCTCGCGGCTCGCGCACCAGATTGCCAGGCTGGCAAAATGAACTGGTCGAAACGAATATTCGTCAAAGCCCGGCGGCGCGCCGGGCTTTTTGTTTTTCGGCCCGTTGCTTGGGTGAATGCGCCGTGCCACATTCTCTCTCGCGCTTCCGTAGTTTCACTTGGTGCAGTTTTGCCGCGCCCGGTGTTTGCTGCCTGCTCGCGAGAAACCGGCCAATTGCGCGTTCAAGTGCGACAGCCGCGCGACTATTTCCTGCGCGGACCAATCGGGAGTTACCCTGTCCGACGAGTCGCGAAAAGCTCCGCTTCGTTAGTCACTTACCCCCATAGCGGGGCCAAGCGTTTGAAAAATTAGGTTTCGCGGCTCCCGCCTTGAAGCATTTGTGAATTTTTTTTGGTGCGTTGCGTGAATTGTGACAACGCGTTCGGCGCACGCGAATCTACACGCTGATTCAAAAACTTGCTTTCGAGTCTCGAAACCGCCGCGCCGCCCGGGATGAGCGCTGAGCAGCTTTTGGGCACGACTGTGTCGAATCAAATGCATTGCGAGACGCCGTGCATCGTGTAATTTCAATTTCGTTCGCGGCGCCTACGATCTTGAGACCAGCGCGGTTTTAGAAACGGGGCGGACGTGCAAATCGGCGGCGGTGTGCGCGTTGGCGACGCTCTCCAAGCGATTGTTGGACCGAGACTCATAGCGATATGGGGACGTTAGAGTTGTGTCGAAATTTCTCAGACGAGGCTTTTGTGTCTCGTCGGCGTTGAGCAAGAGAAACAGGCGCAAGCGGTCAACAGCGTGAGGACGAAGCCGAAAGCGGACGGGTTAGTACGGACGGGTTGAGGCAGCGCAGCGGCTGAACGGTTTTTGTTCTGAAGCGGCTGAACTTAAAACACACGCGAAATGACAACTTGCCGTGAGCTATCGCGGTGAGGGGGGGAGGTTGTATGCTTTACGGAAACATTGCGCCATTCGATCGACAGCTTTTTTCAAGCGATACCGCACCAGACGACGCCGGTGCGCGGCTCCCGCGAGCGCCCGATCGGGCGTCGAGTACGCGCTGACCTCGCGAACGCTTCGCTTCCAGCACTGATGAACTGCCAGACGGCATTTCTGCCGCGCGGTCGAGCTATATCTGGAAGAAGGAAGCTTCACTTGAGGTCACGCCGTGGCAAGAAACCTGCACGGCGATTTCACCAGGCAACGTCACTCTTTCGGAAAAGTTTTCAAGCCAATGACGAATACGGAACAGGATCGCTGGTCACGCGTGAAGGGTCGGTTGCGCTCGAGCGTGGGAGAAGACGTCTATTCAAGCTGGTTTGCACGAATGGACCTGGAAGGCGTGCAGGACGAAAGCGTCCGCCTCTCGGTTCCAACGCGGTTCCTCAAGAGCTGGATCCAGGCCCATTATGCCGAACGCGTGCTGTCCTGCTGGCAGGCGGAGATGCCGGAAGTGCATCGGATCGACCTCACCG
>JBATYU010001067.1:0-4828 GCA_049674245.1 Bradyrhizobium sp.
TGACACCGGTTTCCGACCGCGTGCCTGAACTGAACGTGGATGCGCTGTGCAAAGCCAGATCGGCGGATGATAAAATAATGCAGCTTTCTGTATCACAGAGTGTTGAGGATTGTGTGCGTGATGAAAAAGCTGCAAAGCAGCAGCTAAGCACTGTCTGGGGATCAACTTTCCGTCCCATTCGCGATCGCTGCGAAAGTGAAGTCTTGTTCTCGTTAGGCACTCGAAGCTACCTTGATCTTGTCAGCTGCATACAAATTGGTGACGATACCAGATCGGTATCGCCTGCTACGAAAGGCACGAGCAAGAACCGCAATACGAAATAGCTGGTGGCGCAGGCGCCCCCGGTCATCGATCACGTCCGAGCTCACCCCGCAGCACGTGCTCGTCGATCTTTTCGACAGCGACGACTTTCCGGTGCCGATCCGGGATCCGGAGGCCGCGCCTGAAGCTGACGGCGAGCCGCCAGGTCGTTTCCTCGCTCGAAGAGTCAATCTGGACGAAGCCAAGCTTCTCGAAATGATCGCGTACCAATCCGTTCCGCGCGGTCGGGATATAGCGTCCTATGATCTCGGTGATCACTTTCAAGCGGGCCTCTTCGACCATGTATTGAAGGATGGTTTCCTCGACACGCCGACCGAGAACTCGGCCAGTACCTCCTCGGTCTGCTCGCCGAATTCCGGCGGGCGGGCGACCATGCCGCTCGGGGTGCGCGACAGCGTCACCGGCTGGCCGACCAGGCGGATGTGGCGGTTCTCGGCGTTCGGCACGTCCTGCGCGATGCCGAGATGGCGAACCTGCGCATCTTCGAACATCTGGTCGATCGAATAGATCGGCCCGCACGGCACGCCGGCGGCATTGAATTCCCGGACCCAGGTCTCGGTGGATTTTTTCTCGGTCAGCTTGCCGATCTCGACATTTAGCGCATCGCGGTTCTTCGAGCGCGCAGGCGCGGTGGCGTAGTCGGGATTGGCAACGAGCTCTGGCGCGCCGACGGTTTGCGCGAAGCGCTCCCAGATTCGTCCACCGGTGGTGGCGATATTGATGTAGCCGTCGGAAGTCTTGAAGACGCCGGTCGGGATGCTGGTCGGGTGGTTGTTGCCGGCCTGTTTTGCCACATCCTTTTCCATCAGCCAGCGCGCGGCCTGGAAGTCCAGCATGAAGATCTGGGCCTGCAGCAGCGAGGTCTGCACCCACTGGCCTTCGCCCGAAACTTCGCGCTCCAAGAGCGCGGTGAGGATACCCATGGCGCAGAACAGGCCGGCCGCGAGGTCGGCGACGGGGATGCCGACCCGCATCGGGCCGCCGCCGGGCGCGCCGGTGATCGACATCAGCCCGCCCATGCCCTGCGCGATCTGATCGAAGCCGGGACGCTTGTGATAGGGGCCGTCCTGGCCGAAGCCGGAGATGCTGCCGTAGACGATGCGTGGATTGATCTGGCGCAGGCTCTCATAGTCGATGCCGAGCTTGGCCTTGACGTCGGGCCGGAAGTTCTCGACCACCACGTCGGCCTTTGTAGCGAGACGCTTGAACACTTCGAGGCCCCTCGGGTCTTTCAGGTTGAGCGTCATCGCCCGCTTGTTGCGGTGCAAATTCTGGAAGTCGGAGCCTTGGCGCGGGCCGCCCAATTGCTCAGCCCCGGCGTCCTCGAGCAGGGCGTCGATCTTGATGACGTTGGCACCCCAGTCCGCAAGCTGCCGCACGCAGGTGGGACCCGCGCGAACCCGCGTGAGATCGAGCACGGTGAAGCGCGACAGGGCCTGGGAAGCACGCGGGAAGGGCATTCGGGGGCACTCCGGAAACGAGATGATCGGTTGGTATAGGAAACTGTTTGGCTATCGACAATCCCGTGGCTTGAATGCCTGCCAAGCCCAGCGCCGCCGATCCCTTTCGCAACCGGAATCTTACGATCCGCGGGCGGCGATGGGTGCGTTGCCCGCGCGGCAAGGGTCGAAAGCGGATGCTGGGTTCTCTGCCCAGTCCAGATCTAAGCCGCTCAGTACTCGCAAGCAGCAAGAGCTGTTCAGGGATTTTCTGAGGTGGAAAAAATCGCGCGCGATGCAATAAGATTTCGATCGCGCGCGATCGCACAGGGCTGGCTGTGGCGGCATGAATCCGGGGATGTATGTGAAGTTCACGGCGACTGGCGCCGAGCTGTTCACCTGAGAAACGAGAACGAGCCCTACTTTTCTTGTTCCATGGTGACGGCGACGGCACCTATCGCGGAGAGGCGGACCTTGTTGCCCTCCACGTCCGCGACGAGGCTGCGATCAACGAAGTGGTGATGCCCCTTATGGCTTCCCTCGCCACTGTCTTTTTTGGTCAACTTGATCCGATTGCCCTCGACCTTATCAACCGTTCCGATATGGACACCGTCCGCACCGATTACTTCCATGTGTTCCTTGATCTCGGCCATGACGGGCTCCTTGTGATGTGAAGGCGCGGACATCGTGACCCTGAAACCTGCGGCGGGGCCGTTTTGTTCCGACACTCGGGAAGGGAACTTAGGACACATGGACAACCCCGCCCGATGTGGATCGATGGGGCTGCTCGAAAGTCGGCGCCCTTAGGGGATACCGCCTTGGATATGGTCTACCATCGGATTTGTGGCCGTTTTGTTTGGGAAAATGGGGTCTTGACGGTCTATTTTTGCTCAATTGGTGCAGCACTAAACCGTATCGGCCGCCGCGCCATCATGTGCATGATGCTGATCGCGGCGCTGGCGCTCATATGGCATGTGCTCGCCTAGAAGGCGGCGAAGCCGCGCCGTGCCGCACAACCTCTATGCCCCAAGCCGCCGAACATCACCGCGATTTGCCGAAATCGCAGGATAGTCCACGCCGGGCGAGAGACGGCTAGCTGGTGAGCTCGACGGTTCGCCGTTCTCCGGCGGAGGAGTCAAAGTCCGCTCGCGCGAAGGGGCCGCGCGCAAAGATTGGGGCCTATGCAGGAATGGATCCCGCGGTTTGAAGGCTGCAATGACGAGTGCTCCGATCAACGTGGCAACGCCTATTGCGACAAGGCCTAAGAAAAACCTGGTCATCTACTTGGGCGGTCTCAGTTCACTGCTGTTCAGCCACGCAACGTGCGATCTAATTGGATCGTGCTCAGCCGGCAGCACGCGCTCGCACTGCGGACATTCGAATGTCCGCAGAACGGAGCTGGCAGGGCGGGGTTCGATACGGGCCAGCGTCATGCGAACACGGCACCTGCGGCAGCGTGGCCGCTCGATCGGAATAAGCGATGGCTCGACGGGATAGGGACGAAACACTGTGATGCTCCTGGACCAGGCGGTGATGATCCAAGCCTTTTAGCCGGTCGGCCGCAGGTCTGTGGTCACTTGTCTACACAAGCCGAAGTGAGGCGCGGCGCGCACAGTCGGTCATTTGTGAAGTCGCCGCGATGGCCACACCGTGATCGATTTAAACTTCGATTTAGTGGTGTCGGCGGGATTTTCGAACTTACGCTCCATCCGGGGGCGTGAGTTTTGAGGAGCTTGGCGCGCGCTCGATCTGAGAAGCCCGAACGGTCTGACCGCTGATATGGCGGCCTCGCGGTTTCCGTTCCCGAACCCTCAACATGTACGGAAACCTGACTCGATTGTTCCGAAGTTCTGACTCGATCTCGTCGCCAGCTCGCCCGAATCAGAAACGCATGTTGCGTTCGTCGACGAGCGATCGTTGATAACTAGGTCTGGTCTCGCCTCATTCCGGTAGCTCGCACACTGCCGGGATGGGGCGATTTTTTCGTCGACCAAAAACGCAAACAAAGAGGTCTCCATGGCGCCCGGCCCCGGAAAGACCCGACGCGGAAAAGAGTGATCGTTAACGATCGCCGGACGCCATGGATTTGAGAGGGGGCATCCGCGTCGCTCGCTTTCCGGGCGAACAATGCGGGCATCATGCACGTGCGATGGAGCAGACGCTACATCGGGACTGTTGATGTTGCGGAGATTGCTGATCTTGCGAAGATTGTTAAGCCCGCCAACAGCAAGCGAACATCAGGACCACTGCAAAGAAGCGAGTTGATCCGGCCGTACCGGTTAAGGGAGTGCGCCGCGCTCGAACCATCTTCACGACATCGAGAGTGCCGGTCCATCGCGCCTAACAAAGGATTTAATGGTGACGGTGCGGTTGGCTCTTATCTAAACGATGTCCGTACAACGAAGGGACCGTAGCGCCATGACGCCATACCTCATCGCCGCCCGCGCGGGAATTATCTGCTGGGTCACGCTCACCTTGACGCCGGTCGAGGTCGTCTTTGACTGGTTGGAAGATGAAATCGAACGGCGCCCATGATAATTCGCTGCATCGATAACTTGTTCCAGACTGATGTTCTGGTCGAGGGCTGGGAGTACGAAGTCCGCGCCGAACGCGACGACTGCTACATCCTTTCCGGCTTCGACAAAGGATTCAGCAAGACGCGGTTTGAGATCGTGTCCCATCCATCCAATGCCCGCCTCAGGCTCGGGCATCTTCATCTCGACCCAGCACAGTAGAGAAAGGCCAACATGCAAATCACCGTCGTTGCCCTGATGTGCCACGCGCTGACCAGCATCCCGCAGCCGGTCTGCCGTGAGGAAATCGTCGTCAAGGACGAGATGCCCATGCAGGCCTGCATGCTGTCGCAGCCCGCGATCGCAGACTGGAAGCGCCGCTCGATCTTTAGCGGCGACCAATGGACGGTTGCCCGCATCAAGTGCGTGCCAGGCGACTACGTCGTCAAGGGGGCGATCTGATGCCAGTCAGCCATGGCCGCCCGCACTCGATCGCTGCTCTGTGCGGCGACGGACTCCGGCCCGAGCTGCAAGCACTATTCGATCGCCTTGCGA
>JBATYU010001068.1:0-4483 GCA_049674245.1 Bradyrhizobium sp.
GAGGAGGGGCGATTGGCGTCTCTGGCCATAACAATCCGCCGCCACCGACGCTCGCCGAAGTCGTCACCACGCTGCGCACCCTCGGCAAGACCGAGCTGCCGAGGCAGCTTGCGCGCTGGCTCGACGAGCTCGACGAGACCGGCCGCTGGGCGCTCTTAAAACTCGTGACCGGCGCGATGCGGATTGGCATCTCGGCGCGGCTTGCGAAAACCGCCGCCGCCGCGCTCGGCGACCAGGACCCGCACGAGATCGAATTGATGTGGCCGGGCTTGAGGCCGCCCTATCTCGACCTGTTCGCCTGGCTGGAAGGCCGCCAAGGAAAGCCCGTCAATCTCGATCCCGCCCCGTTCCGCCCGGTGATGCTGGCGCACGCGATCGAGGATACGGATTTCGCCAACCTGGATGCTGCCGACTACATCGCCGAATGGAAGTGGGATGGCATTCGCGTGCAGGCGGTCTGTGGCCGCGACGCGCGCGACCATGCCGTGGTGCGGCTCTACTCGCGCAGCGGCGAGGATATCACCAAGAGCTTTCCGGACCTGCTGCCCTCTTTGCATCTACCGGGTGCCATCGACGGCGAATTGCTGGTAGTTCGCGACAGCCGGGTGCAGACGTTCAACGTTCTTCAACAACGTCTCAACCGCAAGGTGGTGTCGCCAAAACTGACGAAAGATTATCCGATCCATTTGCGCGCCTATGATCTGCTCGCCGATGGCGACAATGATCTGCGCGAATTGCCGTTTGCCGAGCGCCGCGCAAAGCTGGAAGCGTTCGTCAAAAAGCTCGACGATGTCCGCATCGACCTGTCGCCGATTATTGCCTTCGATAGCTGGCAGGCGCTGAGTGCGGCGCGCGCCGATCCGGCCGATGCCGGTGCGGGCCAAGATGCGGAAGCGGTCGAAGGCGTGATGCTGAAGCGCCGCGACGCGCTCTATCTGCCGGGCCGCCCGAAGGGGCAATGGTGGAAATGGAAGCGCGATCCCCACATCATCGACGCCGTCTTGATGTATGCGCAGCGCGGCCACGGCAAACGCTCGTCCTATTATTCCGACTATACGTTCGGGGTGTGGACCAGGGGCGACGACGGCGAGCAATTGGTGCCGGTCGGCAAGGCCTATTTCGGCTTCACGGATGAGGAATTGTTGCAGATCGACCGCTTCGTCCGCCGCAACACCACGGAGAAGTTCGGCCCCGTCCGCCATGTCGTGCACGAGCCGGATCAGGGCCTGGTGCTGGAGGTCGCGTTCGAGGGATTGGCGCGCTCGCCACGGCACAAATCCGGCGTCGCGATGCGGTTTCCACGCATCAACCGGCTACGCTGGGACAAGCCGCCGCGCGAGGCCGACCGGCTGGAAACGCTGGAGAAGATGCTGAAGCCGGAGGCGATAGATGAAGGTTTAATAACATCGGGAGCCATTGACGGCAGCTAACGGGTTCCCCATGTGCTGCTCGCCGTAGTAGTATCGGCAACGCGAATCCGCAAGGAGACCAACATGGCCAACGATGTCAGAGACTTGCCGGCAAGCAATGACGGCCTGCACCGCTTTCTGGGCGGCTCGCCGCTTGCCGTGGCGTTCCGGCTGGCCCTGCTGTCGATCTTGGTCGGCGTCGTGCTCGCCGCGATCGGATTCGACCCCTGGAATATCGTCAACAGCATCCGCCTGCTGTTCCAGCGCCTGTGGGATCTCGGCTTTGACGCCATCAATGGGCTGTGGCGCTACTTCCTGCTCGGCGCCGTGATCGTGCTGCCGATCTGGTTCCTGTCGCGGCTGTTCAGCGCGCCGCGCGGGCGATAGCTGTTCCGAAGTGGGCCACAGCCGATGCAATTACGCTTTGTCGGCTGTGGCGACGCGCTCGGCTCGGGCGGCCGGTCCAACACCTGCTTCCACGTCGCCGGACGCCAAGTCAATTTCCTGATCGATTGTGGCGCCTCGTCGCTGCCGGCGCTGAAGCGGCTCGGCATCGCGCGCGATGCGATCGACCTGGTCCTGATCACGCATTTCCACGGCGATCATTTCGCCGGCCTCCCCTTCCTGCTGCTCGACGCGCAGTTTTCCCGCCGCACCCGCCCGTTGGTCATCGCCGGTCCCGCAGGAATCGAAATGCGGCTCGGCGAAGTGATGGAAGCGCTGTTCGAGCATTCCTCGAAAACCAGGCAGCGTTTTGAGCTTTCGATCGTCGCGCTCGAGCCGGAGCAGGTCAGGAGCTTTGGCGCGGTCAAGGTCACGCCCTATTCCGTGGTGCATGGCGAATCCGGCGGACCGTTTCTCGGATATCGGATCGAAGCCGAGGGGCGCGTCATCGCCTATAGCGCCGATACCGAATGGACCGACACGCTTGTTCCGCTCGCGCGCGACGCCGACCTGTTCATTGCGGAAAGCTACTATTACGACAAGATCGTCAGGAATCACCTCAGCCTGACGACGCTGGAAGCGCATCTCGACGAGATCAGGCCGAAGCGGCTGATCCTGACGCATATGAGCGACGACATGCTCGGACGGCTGGATACGATCGGCCATACCGCCGCGCATGACGGCATGGTCGTCGAACTATAGACATGCACGCACCACACCCGTCATCCAAAGTCACGACCGCGCAGGTCTTCGCCATAGCGGGCCCCGCGATGGTCGCGAACCTGACCACGCCCTTGATCGGCATCGTCTCGACCACGGCGATCGGCCGGCTCGGCGACGCCGCGCTGCTCGGCGGCGTTGCGATGGCGTCGGTGATCTTCGATTGCCTGTTCTGGCTGTTCGCCTTCCTGCGCATGAGCACGGTGGCTTTTACGGCACAATCGCTCGGGTCAGGCGAAGTGCAGGAATTGCGCGCCATCCTGGTGCGCGGATTCATCGTCGCAGGCATCATCGGCGTCGGCCTGATCGCGCTGCAGATGCCGCTCGCCGGCATCCTGCTCGAGGCGATGGGCGGCAGCGAAGGCGTCACCCGCGCCGCCAAAACCTATTTCACCATCCGGATCTGGTCGGCGCCGTTCGCGCTGGCCAATTACGTCGTGCTCGGCTGGCTGATCGGCCGGTCGCGCGCGATGTTGGCCCTCACGACACAAGTCGCTATCAACGTCATCAATGCGCTCGCAACCGTGCTGCTGGTGCTGGTGTTCAAGGCCGGGATCGCCGGCGCGGCGATCGCGGCCGTGCTCGCGGAAGCCAGCGGGCTCTTAATCGGCGTTGTCATTGCGCGACATTTGTCGGATAGCGGATTGGCGGTGCCGTGCGCGAGGCTGCTCGACCGCGCCAAATTGATGCGCATGCTGACGGTCAACCGCGACATCATGATCCGCACCGCCGCGCTGATCACGGTATGGCTGTTTTTCGCAGCACAAGGCGCTCGCACCGGCGATGTGACGCTCGCCGCCAACGCGGTGCTGAACAACTTCCTGCTGGTCAGCGCCTTCTTCCTCGACGGCCTTGCGAACGCCGCCGAGCAATTATGCGGCCGCGCCTATGGCGCGCGCGACCGGGCCAGCTTCTCCAGCGCGACGCGGCTGGTGGTGCTCTGGGGCATGGTGTTTGCGCTCGCGGTGAGCGCGGTATTCGCGCTGTTCGGCCCGGCCCTGATCGACGTCATGACCGCGAGCCAGGACGTCCGCCACAACGCGCGCCTCTATCTGATCTTCGTCATCGCCTCGCCGCTGCTCGCCGTTTTCGCGTTCGGCTTCGACGGGGTCTATATCGGCGCCACCTGGGCGCGCGACATGCGCAATCTGATGGTGGCCTCGCTTGTGATTTTCTTCGGCGCCTGGCTGGCGTTGCGCCCGTTCGGCAATGCCGGGCTGTGGGGCGCGCTGCTGGTGCATTACGCCGCGCGCGGCGGGCTGGAAGCGTTGCGCTATCGCTGGCTGTTCAGGGCATCGTTTACCGCAAAAAGCCAAAGCTAATCACAATTGAAGAGCGCGTCTCCAATTTCGTGTCCCGGACGCGGTGCGGCACCATAAGCGCGTGAACGCGCGTCTTCGACGCACTATGGTGACGCGCCGCAGAGCCGGGACCCACGACACGAGATGGGCCCCGGATCAGCAGCGCACCACGCCGGAAGTGCGGCGCGCTGCGCTGCATCCGGGGCACGAGGACTGCTACAGCGGCCAGTCCTCGGCCGTGATCGTCGCGGCATCGGCGCCGACGATTTCCGACAGTTGATCCCGCCCGGTGCGCAGCAGCGTCGATGCCAGATCGCGCTTGATATCGTCGACCAGGCTAAGTCCCTTGTAGACCAGTGACGAATAAAGCTGGATCAGGCTGGCGCCGGCGCGGATTTTCGTCAACGCAGCACCTCCGGTGTCGATGCCGCCGACGCCGACCAGCGCAAACGCGCCCTCGGCGCGCACATAGGTCTCCGCCACCATCCGCGTCGACAGGCGAAACAGCGGCCGGCCCGACAAGCCGCCCTGCTCCTTGGCGCGCGCCGTTTCGCGCAGGCTCGAGGGCCGCCCCACCGTGGTATTGGCGACGATCATGCCGTCGACCCG
>JBATYU010001069.1:0-2765 GCA_049674245.1 Bradyrhizobium sp.
ACTAGATCAGCGAATGCAAAGCGTTGACCGCGGCCTCGCGGCTCTCGACCGGGATAAATAGGTTCACCGAATGCGGCGACAAAACATACTTGTCGGCGATAATCCCGTGATGTTGCAGTATCTGAATCGCCTTGAATGGCAGGTCTGAAGAAACGCCGCCAAAGCAAGTGAGGCTCACCGAACTTAAAGTCTCACGCTGTTTGCGCAAGTCTTTGCTCCTTTCCAGTGTACGCAGCAAAGTGTCGAGGGACT
The DNA here is from genome assembly GCA_049674245.1 of Bradyrhizobium sp. Classification (GTDB taxonomy): domain Bacteria; phylum Pseudomonadota; class Alphaproteobacteria; order Rhizobiales; family Xanthobacteraceae; genus Bradyrhizobium. The sequence goes on from JBATYU010001069.1 coordinate 253, forward strand.
CCGAATCGCAAGTCATCATAATGCGCGTTTTTCCGGCAGTGAAAGCTGAGGCGAGGAGTTGCGGCCAAGATAAGCCGTTTTGTTTAAGATGCCGTGCGAATTTCTCAAAACCTTGATTGAGATCCGTCGAATCGATCTCCACATGCTCGATGCGAGCCATCGAGTTGATGGCCAAAACTTTTCCGGTTTCCATTCCCATGACCGCTTTCATCACTTGCGTGCTGTATTCAGCGCCGCCCGATTTTTTTAAGACCAAAGGCACATTTTGACTTTGTGCCAGCTCCACGCTGCGAAAATGCAAAACCTTGGCGCCCCAAAAACACATTTCGGATAACGATGCAAAATCCAGCTGACGTAAAGGTTTTGAATTCGACACGATGCGCGGATCGGCCGAGCAAACTCCGTCGACCTCTTTGATAATTTCACAGCACTCGGCGTTTAGCACCGCGGCCATGGCGACCGCCGTGGTGTCGCTCCCGCCCCGGCCCAGCGTGGTGATTTCTTTGGTCACCGGATTCACGCCCTGAAAGCCTGCTAAAACCACGATGCGTCCGCGATCGAGTTCTTCGCATACGCGAATGGGCCGCACATCTAAAATGCGCGCCGAGGAATGGGATTCGTCGGTCATCACTCCGGCTTGACTGCCGGTAAAACTAATCGCCGGTACGCCGAGATCAGACAGCGCCATGCTCATCAAAGACATGCTGATGCGCTCTCCGGTGGTCAACAGCATATCGAGTTCACGGCGATTGGGATGCGGGCTTACTTGATAGGCCATGTTAACAAGTTCGTCAGTGGTCTTACCCATCGCTGAAACGATCGCCACGACACGATGACCACGACTATGCAAATTGGCGAGACTGCTTGCGACCGCGCGGATTTTCGCCGGTGTTTCAAGACAGGCGCCGCCGTATTTTTGCACGATGATGGGGTTGCTGCGCATTCTACTTACAGAAATACCTTGAGAGCGGCCTACATGCTAGCGCGAACGGACCGCGACATGCGGCTGCAAGCCACTTGGAACACGAATGCGACGGCTGTGCACGCCCAACCGGTCGCGAATTGCTTTTTTGGCTGCGCTTTGCGGTGGCCGCCCAAAAAATTAATGCCGCTCGGCATCGCTAACCGTCTTCCCCGAAGGCAAAGTATGGCGCGCGGATAGGACGGGTGACGGAGGCTGCCGTGGCAGAGTGGCTTTTTGTATTTAATTCGGCCGCCGTGCATATGAATCAGGACCACCGGTCCATAGGAGAAGTCCGCTAGAGTTTCGACCACCCCGGCTTGAGCGAACCCACCCGTACAAATGACCAGTACTTCCCCCCGGCGAAAGCGGCCGTCGCCGTTCCACGTGCTCGACGGCCAAAGAAATGTCCCTGCCCGCGTCGAAGCTTCGCGCGAATTCAAGCGGCAAATTTGCCGGTTGATTGCCGCCGTTGCATCGCAGCTAAGTGGACGCTCGTGAGGATCTGCCGCTGGCTGTCGCTGCCGAAGAGGCAAAGGCAGCGGTCGAGGGCGTCCTGGGTTGGATCGGGGACATTTGCCCGGAGTGCCCGGCCGGGGCCGGTTGGCCGAAATGGCGGACCGGCGGCCTCTTGATCAAACGGCGGCGATTGTCTGCACTTCGACCAGGAAAGCTTCCTTGACCAGCCGGTCGACCATGAGAAGGGTGTTCGGCGGATACTTGCCGTCCGGAAACATCTTTGGGAATTCGCGCAACCGAAACTGCATGAACTTTGGGATGTCCTGCGAATGGACAAGGTATGTCGTGAACTGAACGACGTTGGCCCAGGATGCTCCGGCTGATTTCAATGCCGCCTCGATATTGCGAAAGACCTGCACAGTCTGAACGTCGAATTCGCCCTCGCCGATAACATTGCCTGCGGCGTCGCCCGACAGCATTCCCGCAATAAACAGGAATTCGTTCGCCCTTACCCGCGTCACATGAGTGTACTGCCCCATTGGAGGGCCAAGTTCCTCGGGATTGTAGATGTTAATTTCTGCTGACATCGCCTTTTCTTTCTGCCCTACCTCCACTCCTGGAACGGCAACGGTAACAGCACTCGTGGGAGTTCGTAAGCGTCGGTCCCGGTTATTTGCGTTGCTGATGTACGTTGTGGGTCCTTAGCGTCGATTTTACGACGCCCGTTTTACGTCCGCTTTGCCCACGTAAGCGGACATCGCCGCGTGTAGATGGCATGTCTCAAAAGTGCCCACAAGCAGACATCGGCACCTGATCGATCACCTCGTTAGCGCGCAGTAGGAACGATCCGAGCGCGTCGTTGACGACGTAAAGTGCATCCGCGCGACCACTGAGCGATGAGCGGCACCACGTGCCGCAGCGGCGGTGAGGCCCCTGCTCGGCCCGCGGGTGCGGCAACTCCTGCCAACCACTCCACGGAAATTTACTGGTTCGCCCGTTCGGCGGCGGCGGTGGCCATGTATTTCGAATAGAAATGCGCAACCCGCTCGCGCCACATTCCGACGAACGCCCCCGATGTCAGCTTATCCACCGA
>JBATYU010001070.1:0-3885 GCA_049674245.1 Bradyrhizobium sp.
GGAGTCGGTCCTGGCCAAGGGCATGACCAAGGAAACACGCGTTTTCGAGCTCGTCGGGGCATCGACATGAAGTCAGCTTCGGCCCTGCGAGTTGTCGTGCTCGGATTGCTCGTGTTGTGGTTCGTGCTCGTCGGTCCGACGGTTCGCGCAGACGAAGGCACTATCAAAATCGGCATTCTGCATTCTCTGTCCGGCACCATGGCAATCAGCGAGTCAGTACTTAAAGACACGGTTCTCATGTTGATGGCCGACCAGAACAGGAAAGGTGGGCTGCTCGGACGGAAATTGGAACCGATCGTTGTTGATCCGGCGTCCGATTGGGACGCTTTTGCCGAAAAAGCGCGGGAATTGCTCACGAAGGAAAAAGTCGCGGTCGTGTTCGGCTGCTGGACCTCCGCCTCCCGTAAATCCGTTCTGCCGATCTTCGAGCAGCTGAACGGGCTCCTCTTCTACCCGGTGCAATACGAGGGCGAAGAGAGCTCGCGCAACATTTTTTACACGGGAGCCGCGCCCAATCAGCAGGCAATTCCGGCGGTTCGATATCTGACGAGCAAGGAGGGAGGGGAAGTTCGCCGATGGGTTCTGCTTGGCACCGACTATGTCTATCCGCGCACGACCAACCGGATCTTGAGCGCGTATCTGACCGCCGAGGGAGTATCGCCAGAGGACATTACGACGATATATACGCCATTCGGCTATTCCGAATGGCGAGGGATCGTCGAGCGGATCAAGGCGTTCGGTTCGGAGGGAAAAAAGACGGCGGTCATATCAACCGTCAACGGAGATGCGAATACGTATCTCTACAGGGAACTCATAGCTCAACAGGTGGAAGCCAGCGTAATTCCCGTTGTGGCCTTTTCCGTCGGTGAGCGCGAATTGCTCGGCGCGGACATCTTCCCCGTCGGGCACCTCGCGGTCTGGAACTATTTCCATTCCATCAAGTCACCGGAAAACGAAGCGTTCAACAAGCTGTGGGCGGACTTCAACGAGCAGCGAGACAAAACCACGAATGACCCGATGGAAGCCACGTTCATTGGCTTCAGGATGTGGGCGCAAGCCGTCGTCCAAGCCGGCACCACCGACGTCAATGCAGTCCGCCAGGCCATGTACGGTCAAAGGATCAAGGCGCCGAGCGGCTTCGAGGTTGTGATGAACACTAATCATCATCTTTCCAAGCCGGTCATGATAGGCAAAATAAATTCTTCTGGGACCTTTGACGTCATTTGGCAGTCAATCAACCCGGTGCGCGCCGATGCCTGGAGCAGGTACATTCCCGACAGCGCCAAGCGTACGGCCGATTGGACCTTTCCTTGGGTCTGCGGGGGGTGTATCGAGCCAACCTTCAAGGAATGGTGAAAGTTTTGACTGCCGCACGCAATACAGGTCGCCGATCGTTGGCATCTGATGGAGAACGCCAGTCGGGCCTTCCTCGATGCCGTCCGCAAATCGATGCGCCAGATCCGCACTGTCATCGGTGCGACCACGATTGATCCCAAGCTGCTAACAGCCGCGGAGCGCTTCCAGTATGAGGGCTATCTGCGCCGCGAGGAGACCAATGCGGCCATCCTGGCTCTGTCGAAGAGCGGCATACCGATCAAGCAGATCGTGGTCAGACAGGCTATAGCAGGAAGCTGGTGCGGCAGATAATCCGCGGCGAACGTAACGATGTCTTCCGGACCCGGCAAAGTTCGTTGGACTTGCATCTGCCATGGCTCGACGATCAGTGGGCGTCCGGCTGTCGAAATGGAGCTGAACTCTGGCGCCGCCTAAAGGCGCGTGGCTTCCGAGGCTCGCTCCGCGTCATCAGTGAGTGGGCGACCCGCAGACGACGGGCTGAAAAGGTCGACGCACAAAACCTTCAGCGGATTCCGTCGGCCAGAACAATCGCACGCCTCATGACAATCGGACGGGACTTGCTCACCAAAGCGGAGACCGTCACGGTCGCGGCGATCGAAGCGGGCGTACCAACCTTGGTCGAGGCACGCGAGATCATCGCCGAATTCCACTTGATGATCCGGCGCAAGGTTGAGGCGGGACTTACCCCATGGATCGAGCGTGCCTGCGTTAGTCTAATCGCCTCGTTCGCCAGCGCAGTCGCGAGGGATGAAGCGGCGGTTCGAGCAGCAATTACTTCGTCCTGGTCCAACGGACAGACTGAAGGTCAGATCACGCGCCTCAAGCTCGTCAGACGTCAAATGTATGGCCGCGGGAAAATCGATCTGCTTCAAGCCAGACTAATCGGCGCGGAATAAACGGAGCTGCACCAAAAATGCGTCAGAGCCAATATTGCAGGCCGAATGACAATCCGGTGAGACCTGCTAGGAAGTTGAGGCCGGCAAGCGCGCAAGATTCCGCGGCGCGGCGCACTGGCTTCAACCCCATGTTTCCTTACGGGGCAACCGCGTCGGATGGCCGCAACAGGTCAGGACAGCGCCTTGCTGGCGGGGCTTCCGGCCATGCCCGATTGGTAGAGTGCCGCATACTCCGGATCGAGTTTGTATTTTAGGTCCCGCGCTGCCATTAGGATGATCGCCGAATAGGTCGGGAACGCGAGTTCTAGGTCAGCTACCTGCTCCACCGTCAGTCCCCCGGCCATGATCGTGGCCATCAGCTGCACAGTTTCTACGGCACGTTCGCCGACGATATGCGCGCCCAGAAACTTGTGTGTCCTGCGGTCCGCGATCATCTTGCAGAAGCCAGCTGTGCGGTCGTCGATGATCGCGCGAGTCAGATCCTCGCACCAGATGACAGAGGTTTCATAATCGATTCCGGCGTCGCAGCATTGCTGTTCACGCATACCGATCGCACCGTATTCCGGATCGGTGAAGCTGCCGGTAGGTACCAATGTATGCGCAACTTTCTTAGTCTCGGCGTTGGTCACAGCGTTGACCGCAGCGACGTGGCCTTCATGCGTCGCGCCGGAAACTAGCATCATCTGTCCGGTTACGTCCCCGGCAGCATACAGTTTGGGAACGTTCGTGCGCAGATACTTGTCAACTTTGATGTAGGAGCGCGCGATCTCGACGCCAAGCTCCTCCAAGCCGATCCTGTCGGTGTTGCCGATCCAGCCCACGCATAGTAAAACTGCATCAGTTTTGATACTGCGGCTTTCGCCGGCTTCCTTGTAATGCAGCACCGTGCCGCCACTCATGCCCGTGCTCAGGCCGTCGATGCTGTCGATACCGGACCGGATGCGGATGCCGCGGGCAGCGAATTCCTTTGCCATGACGACCGACAGTAGCTCGTCCTCTTGCGGCATGATGCGCGCCTTGAGGTCGATCATGTGCACTTCGGTGCCGAAATGGGCGAGGATGGAGGCGATCTGACAGCCGGTGTGACCTGTGCCGACGATCGCTATGCTGCGGGGCATGGCTTTCATTCGCCAGATGTCGTTCGGAAAGATCGCAAGTTCCGCGCCGGGCAGAGGAATACTCCGCGAACGGCCGCCGACGCAGACGATCGCCGCATCGCCTTCCACGGTTGTTCCGTTGGCAAATCCGATGGTGGTGGGCGACATGAAGCGTGTCTCGCCGACGTTTTCGTGGATATCAACCCCGAGCTTGCGAGCTTCTTCGGCAATTTCCTTGCGAGCGTGGAGGGCTTCCACGACATTGAAGAGGCGCCGCAGCGCCGCGGGCCAATCCAACTCGGCTTCGGTCGCGCGCAGACCATAGACGCCGAGTTGGCCGCTTTCGCGCTTGAGGCGCGCGGTGTGGGCGAGGACGCGGGCGGGCAGCACACCGCTGTTGGTGCTGACGCCACCGAGTCGACCAGAGTCAATGAGTACGGCCTGGGCACCCATACGGGCGGCGGTGCGAGCGGCCGCGACCCCAGCGGGGCCGCCGCCAAGAACCAGTATGCGCCTAGACATGATTGCTCCCTTGC
>JBATYU010001071.1:0-2228 GCA_049674245.1 Bradyrhizobium sp.
CGCAATTTTGCCTATTTGCCGCCATTTCCGGAGAGCATGTCCAAGCTGCAACAAACGATCGCAAAGGCCAATGAATACGGCCTTTACGCCCTGCTTTTCGTGCAGCCGATCACAGGTCTCAGCAGGGCCCTGTTCCACGGCCAACCCTTTGAATTGTTGATCTGGAAAGTACCGGCTCTGCTGGAGCCGAAGCCGGCAATCAGCGTCTTGTTCGCGGAGGCTCACGAATTCGGCGCCAAGGCGCTCGTTGTCCTGATCGGCCTGCACGTGGGCGCCGCGCTTTTCCATCGTCTGGTCTTGCGCGACGGCGTGCTGCAACGGATGTTGCCGCGGAATCCAACACAGAGGCAAGGCACATGACTGAACGGAAGGTTCCGATTCGCCCGGATAGCTACGACAAGAAAGTGGGTCTCGTGCTGCAAGGCGGGGGAGCTCTGGGCAGTTACCAGGCCGGCGTCTACGAAGCGCTCTCGACTTCCCAATACTTGCCCGACTGGATCGCCGGCATCTCGATTGGCGCCATCAACGCCGCGATCATTGCCGGCAACGCTCCAGACAAGCGTGTAGAACATCTGAGAGCCTTCTGGGAACAAATTACCACGCCGTCCTCGCTGTCGCCGATCTTGCCGTGCGCAATGACGAGCGGTGATCACCGCGCGAGCGCGTTCAGCGCGCTGATGTTCGGGCAGACCGGTTTCTTTGCACCACAACCGCCGGCGCATTGGTTGTTCGGCACCCCGACCAGCCTGTACGATACGGGCGCGCTGAGGGGCACGCTCGAACGGTTCGTTGACTTCGATCGCATCAACGCCCGCGAGGTTCGCTTCAGCGTCGCGGCCGTCAACGTGCGCACCGGCAACTTCGCCTATTTCGACAACGCGGAAATAGGCATTCGACCAGAGCATGTCATGGCGAGCGCCGCTCTGCCGCCCGGATTCCCCGCCGTTGAGATCGATGGCGAACTCTATTGGGACGGCGGTCTTGTTTCAAACACCCCACTTCAATACGTCGTCGAGTATGTTCCACGTCGAAGCAGACTGATATTCCAGGTCGATTTGTTTCATGCTCGGGGGAAATCGCCCGCCGATCTTATGGATGTGTGCGAGCGTGAAAAGGATATTCGTTATTCGAGCAGGACCCGGGCTGCCACCGATACGCTTCGCTTGATGCATGACGTTCGCCACAACATCAACAATCTCTGGGATCAGCTTCCCGAGCACCTTCGGAAGACACCCGAAGCCACATTTCTCTATAATTTCGGCTGCGTGACCACGATGGATATCGTGGAGTTGATTTACCGGCCGGCAGAAGCCCAGGGGTATTCCAAGGACTACGAATTCAGTCGCGCCACGATGCGAGAGCGCTGGATGCAAGGGCTTTCCGATGCGCAAACCACGCTGCTCGCCTCGCCATGGCTCGCGCCGATGCCGCCTGAAATCGGTGCCCGCACCTTCGATGTTCCCAGGGGCAATCAGGTGGCCGTCCAGTCCCCGGCACATCCGCCTTCGAAGCGAGAGCATGAGCCTGGTTGATATGGAGTCCTACGGACGCGAATGCTCGCCTCACGCATTGCGTGGAATAGAATCGCCTCTCCGGCGTTCTTGTGTGAGAGATCCGGACAATTTGGTTCGGTGTCAGGGCGGCTATTTTTTAAGGGAGAGATCATGTCTTCGAGATCAAATTCGGTTGTCGCCGCGGTGGCGACCTTCATCGGGCTTTTGACTGTGCTTTTCGTTGCGGTCCCGACGGCACGCGCGGACGACAAGGATATCGCGCAGGCCTTGCGCGCCGGCGATCTTGTCATCGTCGTCCGCCACGGCGCCACTTTCCCGGATCAGGCCGATACCGATCCGCTCAACTTCGACAACATCGGGGCGCAACGGAACCTCAATGACAAGGGCAAGGCGCTGGCGAAGGCGTTTGGCGATGCGCTTCGTCAGGTCGAGGCGCCCATCGGCAAGGTCTACACCAGCAAATACAACCGCGCGTATGAAACCGCTGTTATCGCCGGCTTCAAGGACATCGAGAAGACGACAGATCTCACCGAGGGTGGCTTGATCGTATCGCCGAACGAGAACAGTCGGCGCGCCCAAGCATTTCGAAAGATGCTCGCCACGGCACCGACGGCTCACACCAATACGATACTCATCACGCACCAGCCGAACATTGCCGCGGCGCTCGGCAAGGACTGGTTCGACGTGAAGGAAGGTGAGGCTTCGGTCTTCCGC
>JBATYU010001072.1:0-3144 GCA_049674245.1 Bradyrhizobium sp.
CTACGAGACGATCGACATCGGCGCATTTTGCCACATCGGCCGAAACCACGCGTACATCATTGGGCCGGACCAATTCGGATGCCGTCCTGGCCAGGCCATCGGCATCGATGTCCGAAACAACAACCTGTGCGCCCTCCTTGAGGAATCGTTCAGCGACGGTGCGCTAGCACCGTCGATGTTCTCTGTCGCGTTCGAACTGAACCGAAAGCGGCATGCGCACCGCGCAATTCCGTTAAGAAATTGAGGATAGGCTGCCTATTTGTCGTTAGGTCACAGAAGGCGCAAGCGATGCAGCCCCGGCAGTTGGCTCGCGCTCGACCGATAGGCAAGATTTCCAGTAGGGCCAAACTGATCGTTGGTCGCACCGTGCATGTTATCGATTGTTGTATTGTTACCTGTTTCACTGGTGCGCCGGCCCCGAATTACGGGGATGGGGGCATGGCTCAGAATCCTTTGGCAGGCGATTGAAGCGATGTCATTTCTGCAGGAACTAGAAATCGCGGTGTCGCGGGGATCAAAAGAAAGCCGCCAGCGGGCGTTATGGTTTGCGACGGATTTATTGATAGCTGGCCGGTACACCGACGACGAGATCTGGACGTTTGGGGAGGTAATAGGCCTGCTAGAGCGGGACATTGCCGTGGCGGCCCGCGCTCAACTTGCGAAACGGCTGGCTCGAACTGACAATGCGCCTACCGGTATCATCAACAAACTAGCTTTCGATGATTCGATCGATGTTGCGGGTCCCGTACTTCGTCATTCCGAGCGACTCGATGCTCGGGCCCTGATTGCTAATGCCAAGTCCAAAAGCCAGCTACATCTGCTGTCAATTTCCAAGCGAAAGTCCATTAGCGCGGACGTTACGGATGTGCTTGTGACGCGCGGGAATAAGGAGGTTGTGCGTTCGGTTGCAACGAACGACGGCGCGCGCTTTTCGGACTTTGGTATCCTGCACATGATCAAACGCTCCAAGAGCGATTCGATTCTGGTCGAGCGGCTCGGCCGCCGTAAGGACATTCCCAGGCATCTGTTCCAACAACTGATCGCTAAGGCGTCCGACAACGTCAGAAAGAAGCTCGACGGCGAGCGCACCGATGAGGCAAGCCAGATTCAAACCATGGTGACGGACGTCACGGGCGCGCTGCATTCGAAATTTGGACCCGCGTCGAAAAGCTATTTCGATGCAAAAAGGGCCGTGGCGAAACAGAAACACGTCGGTGATCTGAACGAGAACAAGATTTTCGAATATGCTCAATCCCACAAGTTCGAGGAAGTCACGGCAGGACTGTCGTCGTTATGTCGCTTGCCCGTCGATGTGGTTGAACGGGCACTGATTGACAAAAGCAGAGAAGCACTGCTGATTTTGGCCAAAGCTCTCGGGTTCTCGTGGCAGACCACGATGTCGCTGTTATTTCTGGGCGCGCCGGACCACCGTATCGTTTCACCGGACCTCGATGCCATGAAACGGGAATTTGATGGACTGAACATCGAGACGTGCCGAAGTGTTTTGAATACCTATAATTCGCGCAGGCTTGCAACAGTGGCCGATTCCGGCGAACGTCGCCTGCCGCAACTACACACTCAGTGAAGCGGCAACGTCCTCCTCGCTGTGCCCGCGCGGCCTAAACCCATCTCGTAATGGACGGCATGTCCCACATGCTTGCGTAGTCACGCATGGTCCTCGCTCCCGATCGTTCATCATTGCGAACAGGGGACGCTAGCGAAAATCACATCGAATCATCAGCGAAGGCTCGTCGAAAAATGCGCTTGTTGCAACGTCAGTATTTGATGTGATCAATATGTTGGAGTGCAACATGGTCGCTCGCGCTGCCGTCAATATGATTGATGGTGATCAAAGCATGGTCACCTTGAGTCAGCGTCAGGTTGTGGTCCGACTGCGCTGCCCCATCAACCACTAGGCCTGTCCAGCTTTGGACTATGTGGCCGTCCGACGCGAATTCCGTCAGATTGAAACTCGCGCTCTGTCCAATATTGTGAAGATCGACTGCATCGGTCCAATTGCTGTGGCCCGTAATCGCAATATCCCCGCTGTGGGAAGCGATGAAAAATGTGTCGTTGTGGTCGGCTATCGCCAAATTAAGGTGGTCGCTGATCGCCTGACCGTGCGCGTCGGTCGCCGTCACCGTGATTGGATTGTTGCCGACACCGCTGACGGCCGGGGCGCCCGAGATGATGCCGGTGTGGGCATCGATGCTGAGGCCGGTCGGCAGCGCCGCCGAGAAGGTCAGCGTATCGCCGGCCGCGGGAGCGGCGAAGTGGCTGGAGACATCGAGCGAGAAATTCTGCCCTTGGTAGGCGCTCTGGTCCGCGATGGGTGTGGCGGTGGGCCCGCTGTCGCCTACCGCAAGATGGAAACTCTCGCTGATGGCCTGACCGTGCGCATCGGTTGCCGTCACGGTGATCGGGTCGCTCGCGGGAACGGCGGAGATTGTGAACGTACCGTCCTGTTCGGAATAAGCAGTCCCGTGAGGGCTGAGGGTCTCGATCAGCTGATAACGGCCGTCTTGATAAAATATATTGTATTCAAGATTGTTGGACGTGAACAGCAAGCCGCCGTAGTCGAGTGAAGGGCTGCCGTTTGCAAGCAACACGTTATCGTAAATGAATACGCCGTCCGGACTTATTGATTCGGCTGCAGGGTTGGGATTGTTTATCAGACTGCCGATCGTCCCACCGTTCGGTCCGACGACGGATCCTGCAATTCCAGTGACGTCATATCCTCCGACAGCGTCGAGCGAGCTGGCGGTGTTGAGCTGCCCCGTAACCGTAAAGGTGGCGTCGAACGACGTGAAATTGAAATTGAATGCGTGCGCATTGCTGGTGTAGTCGCTGTCGGTCGGGGTGCCGGAGATGACGCCGGTATGGGCATCGATGCTGAGGCCCGTCGGCAAGGACGCCGAGAAGGTCAGGGCATCGCCGGCGGCGGGCGCCGTGAAATGACTTGCTACATTGAGCGAGAACGCCTGGCCCTCATTGGCGCTCTGGTCTGCGATGGCGGTAGCGGTCGGGCCACTATCGCCGAACTGGAGATGGAAGCTCTCGCTGATCGCCTTGCCATGGGCATCGGTGGCCGTGACCGTGACCGCGTTGTTGCCGTAGTCGCCGTCGGTCGGAGTGCCGGAGATG
>JBATYU010001073.1:0-2399 GCA_049674245.1 Bradyrhizobium sp.
AGAGTCCGAATGTGCGTATTCCTCGACCTAGCTCAGGCGGTTCTTGGGATCAGGGTATCGACGACCGCCCGTTACCCGCCAGCATAATCGCTCCCGCTCATGGCGCGAACGGAAACCTTTGCCCGCCTATTCGACCTTCGTTCTATCGATCGTCTCAAGCGCATGACGAATCTCGGGTTTTCGGCGAACGGCAAAGGCGCTTTTCAACCGTTCTGGTTAACACCTGGTCAGGCCAAGGCGCATCCACCAGCTGGAACGTCAGCACGCTGGAATGACGTGTTGCTCGGTCAGTGCCCTTTTCGGGCATAGATCTCGTAGAAGGTGATGACTATCTCGAACGCGATCAAAAGCACGATGATGATCTCAAGCCGAAGCGAGCGTTGTGTATCGATGATATCGGCGAGGGTGGTTGCGGTCTCGGCAATCACCTCGAGCTTTCGGTTCAACGTCTCGAACCGTTCAGAGAGCTCATATTCGTCTTCCAGGCGCGCATAGAGCCGCTCGAGATCGGGCCGGTCCCAGAGCACGTCGGGTTTTTCGGAGACAGCGACGCGGCCTGAGACACGATGTTGGACCAGCAGGGCGTTACCCATCAGCTTGAGCAGGTCGGTTCTGTTCCGCGAGGTTTTCCCGATATTTGCGAGTTCGCGGGCGAACGGCTCGATGGTGTCGAAGACGTTTGCGACCTCCCTCTCGTCGTGCCCGAGCACGACGCTCTTGGCGAGCGCGTCGGACACCACCAGCAATCTCTCCAGCGAAAATTCGCGGACCGGAATTGGTCCGCCGACCGGGATCGGCTCTTCGCCCTCCCTTGCGACCTCAAGCTTCGCCCACTCCTCCTCATGCGGCGCTATCTTGCCGAAGGTACGAAGCTGCAGCTTCTCCAGAAACTCCTTCTCCTCCTCAGTCGACAGACCGATGAACACCACGACGCCGTAGCGAAACACCACCGCCAACCCGTTTTGCCCGACGCGCACGGCCAACGGTGTGTTCGATAACACCTCGCCTTCGAAGCCGGCCGTATTGATACGATCGCCGATCTGGAGGGCGCGCGCGGTCAGTTGCCGGGGGGCTGGATCCGAGTTCGTCATTCTCCGAGCCTAGCAGAGCAGGAGCGCGCTTTCGATGACGAGAGGTCGGGGCCAACTCCTTGATCGGCGGCGGGATGGTGGAGCAATTCAGCCTCGATGGCCGCGGCGACGGTGCAATTCGAGCTTGGTGCTGCGCGAGGCGTGCGGCTCGGGGACCGCTGCCCGACTGGATGGAATTCAAGGATTGAATATGGCAGGTATTGCTTACGTGATGGGCGATCGGCGATTGGAGATAGAAATGGCTGATGCGGGCATACTGTTGGGCATCTTGAAGTCCAACCTTGAGTCGGTCGAGAAGCCTGCGAACTACGAGAAGCTGCGTCAGAAGCTATCGACCATCCAGCCGAACCGTCGAGCGCCATCCGTCAAGGAAAGCCCGGAAAACGCCGACGAGATCAGCAGTCTCGACAAGTTTTAGCGCGCCGGTTCTCGACCAGTCATCGGCCCGTTGACGTCAGTTAACCGTGCGCCGGCGGTTTGGGTCAGCCCGCGGGAATCGGCTCGGCCAAATCCTCGCACCGCTAAATCCCGACCACAAAAGAATAAATGTCGCGAACCCGAAACAATGGTTCGTCGTATTTGTTTGACGGCGGCAAAATCTGAACTATTCATCGCCAATGGCCAGTTCCGACGGCAGCGATCGTTTCTATAACAGCATCCCGGTCTTTCGCGGCTTTTCCAGCCTGATGGACCCGGCATTGTATTCGCCGTTGCCGGACGACTGGACCGTCGGCGTCGCCGATATCGTTGAATCCACCAAGGCGATCGCGGCGCAACGCTACAAGGCGGTCAACATGGCCGGCGCCGCCGTGATCGCCGCCGTCACCAATGCGCTTCAAGGCCGCGAATTTCCGTTCGTGTTCGGCGGCGACGGCGCCAGTTTTGCGGTATCGCCGGATGATCTTGATCGTACCCGCGACGCGCTCGCGGCCACCGCAAGCTGGGTCGGGGACGACCTCGACCTCGTCATGCGGGTCGCGCTTGTGCCGGTCGGTGCGATCCGCGCGCAGGGCTTCGATGTGCGGGTGGCGCGGTTCGGGCCGTCGGCGAATTTGTCCTATGCGATGTTTTCCGGCGGTGGGCTGGGCTGGGCGGAGGTGGCGATGAAGCGCGGCGAGTTCGCGGTTCAGGTGGCACCTCAAGGCACGCAGCCCGATCTCACCGGCCTATCGTGCCGTTTCGAGGAAATACCGGCGACGCGCGGGATCATTCTCTCCGTGCTGGTGGTGCCGGCGCTTAACGCCGATCCGGCCGCCTTCCGTAAGCTGATCGAGGACGTCGTCGGTCTGGTCGAGCGCAGCCCGGATG
>JBATYU010001074.1:0-16393 GCA_049674245.1 Bradyrhizobium sp.
CTCCTCAAGGACGCATCAGGCATTTCGGCATTGGCCGGCGACACCGACGGCGCCGACGGCGGCGCCGGCAGCGCGAGCGACCCCGCCGGCGCGATGATCGACAATATCACGTGTGCGAAGATGAAATCGCTCGGGCTCGACGCAGCGGCCTATCTCGACAACAACGACGCCACCGGATTTTTCACCGCGACCGGCGATTTGTTGCAGACCGGCCCGACACTCACCAACGTCAACGACATCAGGGTGATTCTGGTGGATGGGGTTTAGCCGCGCAGAATACGCGGTCGGTTTTCAAAATTCCCGCCCCGCCCCGGCAAGTCGGCCCCGCCGGCAAAAAAATTAACGTTCTGTTTAGCGAATTCCAAGGAACCCTGAGCAAACGGTGTCCTTTCAAGGATGCGGTTCACCACGTTTGGCTTCTAATGCACGGCTCCTTGTTGCCGGAGCGCCGCAGCACGGGTGCAGGGGATCACCAAATGACGGATTCCGTGGAGGGTGCCATCAATCCGGAGCCGGATCACCCGGGCCGGCTTCTGGAACAAGCCGCCGACAATCTGTCGCTCGGGCTCGTCGTCTTCGACGGCGAGGGCGAGGTCGTGTTCTGCAACCAGCGGTACATGGAAATCTATCGGCTTTCATCCGAGCAGGTGAAGCCGGGAACCCCAGTCAGCGACCTTATCCGGCACCGGCTGAATCTGGGGCTCAAGATCCATTCCACCCCTGACGACTACATCCGTGAGCGCCTCGACAACATCATCGATCCCGCCACGGCCATCCAGGAATTCGCTGATGGCCGGATCATCGCCTTTACGGTTCGCCCGCTGCCGGGCGGCGGCGGCATGGCCACACATGAGGACGTCACCGGGCGGGAAGAAATCAGCACGCGCCTGAAAATGCAGCGCGAGCTTGGCAAGGAGCAAGAAGAGAACCTGCGCGTCCGAAACCTGCAATTCGATACCGCGATCAACAATATGTCGCAGGGACTGTGCTTTTTCGACGCGGCGCACCGGCTGATCGTCTGCAACGACCGCTACGTCGACATGTATGATCTCCCGCGCGGCCGCGTCGGTCCCGGCACCGCGCTCGCCGAAATCGTCGACATGCGCTTTGAAGCGGGCAGCTTTCCCGCGATGACCCGAGAACAATATTTGCACTGGCGTACCAATGTTGCGGTATCCAACGAACCCACCGACAGCATCGTCGAATTGCAAAACGGACGCACCTTCAAGATTCGTCACCGGCCAATGCCGGACGGCGGCTGGGTCGCTACCCATGAAGACATCACCGAGCAGCGGCGGTCCGAGGTCAAGATCGAATATATGGCCCACCACGACGCGCTGACCGATCTTGCCAATCGCGTGTTGCTGAACCAGCGGCTCGAACACGCGTTAGGCCAGTGCATTCATCGCGAGCAAATGGTCGCGGTTCACCACCTTGATCTCGATCAGTTCAAGGCCGTCAACGACACGTTTGGCCATCCCGCCGGCGACAAGCTCTTGAAGATCGTCGCCGAACGCTTGCGCGGGCTGGTCCGCGAAACCGACACTATCGCTCGGATGGGCGGCGACGAATTCGCCATCGTGCAGGCCCCGATCACCGATCCCTCCGAGGCAACCTCACTCGCGCAACGCTTCACCGCATCGATGAGCGAGCCATTCGACATCGACGGCCATCAGGCCGTGATCGGCGCCAGCGTCGGCATCGCGGTCGGGCCGGGCGACGGACTACGACCCGACAAATTGCTGCGCAACGCGGACCTCGCGCTCTACCGGGCAAAAGGCGATGGCCGCGGCACCTTCCGCCTCTTCGAGCCGGCGATGGACCTGCAGATGCAGACCCGTCGCATCATGGAACTGGACCTGCGCAAGGCGCTGCCGGCTGGCGAGTTCGAACTCTACTACCAGCCGGTGGTAAATCTCGCGAGCAATGAGATCAGCGGATTCGAGGCATTGATTCGCTGGAACCATCCGGAAAGAGGCGTGGTCTCTCCGGTCACCTTCATTCCATTGGCCGAGGAGATCGGATTCATCGTCCCGATCGGAGAATGGGTGATCAGGCAGGCATGCGCGACTGCCGCGCAGTGGCCGGGAGATCTCCATGTCGCCGTCAATATCTCGGCGGTTCAGTTCCGCAGCCCCGGCCTGATGCAAGTCATCGTCGGCGCGCTCGCGACCTCCGGCCTGCACCCGACACGGCTGGAGATCGAGATTACCGAGAACGTGCTGCTGAATAACAAGGAGGCGACGCTCGCCGTGCTTCATCAGTTACGCGCGCTCGGTATCCGGATCGCGATGGACGATTTCGGCACCGGAAATTCATCGTTGACCTATCTTCAGAGTTTTCCGTTCGACAAGATCAAGATCGACCGATCCTTTGTAAAGGACATCACGGAAAGCACCGGCTCGCTCAATATCGTGCGGGCCGTCGCTGCGCTCGCCAACGGAATGGGCATGACGGCGACCGCCGAAGGCGTCGAAACCAGGGAACAGCTCGACCGGATTACGTCCGAAGGCTGCACCGAGATGCAGGGCTTCCTGTTCAGCAAGCCGCTCCCCGCCCAGGAGATCGAGCGGCTGTTCCTGTCAGGGCGCGAGGCGCAGAAGATTTTGGGCCGCATTATCGCGGCCTGATCGCAAACCCGCGCTCTCTCCCAACAACGGCTCAGTCAGACACGGCCGAACAGCCGCGAAATGGCTGCATCATCGCCAAGGCTGGAACGACACGGCTGCGGCAATCGCAGTTCAGTGTCCCATGCCGGGCATCACGGCTCCGTTGTAAATTTCGGGATTTTGGGCACCCTCGACGATCAGAAGGCCGGCAAGCCCCCGTTCCAAGCGAGCCAGCGCGTGATCCACGATCGAGTAATTCCCCGGCACATGAAGCTTGAACTCGGTGATCACAGCGCCACCGGGCGCAACGGAGACGGTCTGGATACCCTCCTGCGGCGGGCTCATGAGGCCGCCGAGATTGTAGACCTTGTCGAAGATCTCACCGATCACGTGGAAGGACGAGGTGAAATTGGGTCCACCCACGCCGAAGAAGAGCCTTACCGTTTCTCCGACCTTGGCGTGCAGGGGATGCAGTTTCGAAATCGCGCCCACCGAGCCGTTGAAGACGAAATACTCGGGTCGCTCGTTCAATAGCTTCTCGACGCTGAACTCCTGGCTTCCGTGCTGGCCGAACGCCGCTTCCGTATAGACCTCGCCCTGCATGACATAGAATTCATGGTCGACCGGCGGAAGGCCCGCTTCAGGCTCGACCAGGATCAGTCCATACATCCCATTGGCAATGTGCTCGGCGACCATCGGCGTCGCGCAGTGATAAACATAGAGCCCGGGAACGAGGGCCCTGAAGGTCATCGATTTTTCGGCACCCGGATCGACTTGCAATGCGGCAGCGCCTCCGCCGGGGCCGGTTGCCGCATGAAAATCCACCGAGTGGATCATGTTGCTGTCGGCCGAATTTTTCAGGTGAACTTCGACGCTGTCGCCAACGCGAACGCGGACGAAGGGTCCCGGCACTTTGCCATTGAAAGTCCAGTAACCGAATGTCGTTGCTTCTGCGAGGCGACCTTCTTGTTCGACCGTGAACAGATCGAGCCGGACGGTTCTTGGGTCTCGCTTGCCGATCGGTGGGGGAAGATCGGTAGGTTCGCGAGAAATGTCGGCCTCGACCAGTGTCTGCGGCGCAGCGATGGTTGTTACCAGAAACTGGCCTTGCATACCGGCCAATCGATGACCGGGAACGCTGCAGAAATAGACGAAGTCTCCGGATTTCGGCGCGCGGAAAACGATCGTCGTGCTGGCGCCCTTGCCATTCACCCGCGGCGATTTCGCGTCTTGATCGGGAAATACGATGTCATGTTCGGTGCCCTCGCCATTGATCAAGGTGAGTTGCACGATTTGTCCTTCGGCCGCGGTCAGAACCGGGTTTGCTTTCCCGTCGATGGAGCCGCCAACACCCAGAAAGACCATTTTTCCTTCCGCAATTCCGGTGCGCAAGGTGTACTTGGCGTCCGTTAGATAGGCGGCAGCGGCACCTGATTTGGCCTGCGGCGCGGCTGCCGCGGGAGCCGACGGTGCGGCGGCTTTCGCAGCGGGCTGCGCGCCAGCGGAGGTGGCGGGGGCTGCCAAAAACGCGATCACGTCTTGGCGGTCGTGATCGGTCTTGAGACCCGGAAATGGCATCCGATTGCCAGGAACTATTTTCGCGGGCTCTGCCAGATAGGCATCAAGTGTCGGCGGATCCCAGGTCAACGCCGCCTGTTTCATGGCCGGCGAATAGCTGAAATTGGCATCGGCCGCCGACTTGCGGCCGACGATCCCGGCAAGGCTTGGACCCAGAATGGTCTTTCCCGGCTCCAGAGAATGACAGGCCTGACATTTCTTGAAGACCTGGCGCCCAGCGCCGGCGTCGCCCTGCAATCCTGCGGCGGCGGCAGCAACTGGCTGAGGCTTCTCCGCAACCGGAGGGGCCCGGGCTGGCGCAGCTGGCTCGGCCTGCGCCATGACCGTTGCATGATCCTTCATCGGCGCCGGCTTGGCAGCTTCCTTGGCAGCTTCGACTGTGGTGGTGACCGCAACGGGTTTCGGCGGCGCAGAAGCTTTCGCTGCATTGTCAGTGCTCGAAGATGTTTGGGGCGCAACCGGTTGAGGAGCAGCCGGGGGAGTGCTCGCTTGAGCTTTGGTTGCGGGCGCGGCGGATTGTGATTGCGGATCCCCGGCCGGCCTTGAATTGCTCTGCGTCGGGGAATTCGCGGCAACAACCACCAGCAAAATAGCTGCAGAGCCTCCAAGAATTCCAAATATCCAGTTTTTCAAATGCTCCCAATCGAAAGGCATGCTAGGTTTTCCTCCCCTGGGCGGTGGCCCGGCCCGAAAGCAGTCCGCAACGCAACGCGCTAGCCATCCTCGCACCGCGCGCGCTTGATGAACGCAGACTCGGCCAGTTGCTTTCAATCTAGAAGAACACTTAACCTCGCGCCGGATTATGATTTAGATCAAAAACGCCGGTTCGACAGAATGCTTGGCAGCTACTGCCATGCGCGGCGTCTTGCGCAGGCTTGTACACGTCCCGCTCAAAACTCGCGCGCGATCTTGGTCAGCATCGACAATAGCGCGGCGCGATTGGCCGGCCCCAAGAGTTCGTTGAGGCGCGCTTCATGCTTACTGGCGACGAGCTTCTTCGCCCGCGCCAGCACCGCCCGGCCCTTGTCGGTCAGAACCAGGTTGTGCGAGCGGCGATCGTTGGTCGAACGCATCCGCGCGCAGAGATCGCGGCTCTCGAGCCCATCGAGCATCGCCACGAAATTCGGCCGCAGGATGCCGAGCGTAGCGGCGATTTCGGTTTGATTGCGCCCGGGGTTGCGGTCGAGCAGCAGCAGCACCGAGAACTGCGCCGGCGTCAGTTGCAGCGGTGCGACGCAGCGCACGAAATCCTCGAAAATCCTCAACTGCGCGCGTTTGAGCGAATAGCCGAGCAACTCGGACAATTCGCCCATCTGCAGCGCGGTATCCTCAGCTGCTGGCCCGGCAGGTTCCTTGCGGGGCTTGACGGTATCGGCCATAGCGGTCTTGGAAACAGTCATCGTTCGGTGCTCGCAATCCCTCCACGGTCAAACGGCCTGGCTTGAGATTATATTTGATAATGGTTATCCACCATATCAAATACCGGCAAGCATTTTTCAGCGGCCGCGATCGGCCCGATATTCCAGAGGGGAGCGCTTAAGCCTTGAACACGACGATCATGCTGTTCCTGATTCAGGACGGCATTACCAATGGCGCGATCTACGCGTTGCTCGGGCTTGCGCTGGTGCTGGTGTTCGCCGTGACCCGCGTGATCCTGATTCCGCAGGGCGAGTTCGTGACCTACGGCGCGCTCACCTATGCCTCGCTGTCGTCGGGCCAGATGCCGGGCACCGCGCGGCTGGCGGTGGCGATGGGGCTGGTGGCGTTCTGCCTCGACCTGTTTGCGGGCCGAAGGTCGCTCGGCCTCCGGCGGGTCGGACGCGCCTTCGCGGTCAATATCATGCTGCCCGTCATCGTGCTGGCGCTGGCTGTGTGGTCCGCAGCCCACCACGCTCCGGTCGCCGTCAACATCGCGCTGTCGCTCGCCATCGTCGCGGCCATCGGATTATTCCTCTATCGCATCGCGTTTCAGCCGCTTGCGCATACCTCGGTGCTGGTGCTCCTGATCGCGTCCGTCGGTTGCCATCTGGCGATGCAGGGCCTTGGCCTATTGTTCTTCGGCGCCGAGGGCCAGCGCGGCCCGGCCATCATGAGTGCCGCCTTCACCGCCGGATCGCTGCGTTTCACCGGCCAGAGCCTCACGGTCTACGCCGTGACCGTCGCTTTCATCATCGGCCTGTGGCTGTTCTTCGGCTTTACCCTTTATGGCAAGGCGCTGCGCGCGACCGCGGTCAATCGGCTGGGCGCGCGGCTCGCCGGCATCAGAACCTCGCTGTCGGGACAGATCGCGTTCCTGCTCGCCTCGATCATCGGCGCGATCTCCGGCATCCTGATCGTGCCGATCACGACGCTTTACTACGACACGGGATTTCTGATTGGCCTGAAGGGCTTCATCGCTGCGATCATCGGCGGGCTCGTGAGCTATCCCTTGACCGCGGTCGCCGCACTCCTGGTCGGCATTGTCGAGGCCTTCTCCTCGTTCTACGCCAGCAATTTCAAGGAGGTCATCGTCTTCACGCTGCTCATTCCCGTGCTGCTGCTGCGGTCGCTGGCAGCTCCCGCCGTCGAGGAAGAGAAGGATTGACCGCGGCGATGGAGCGGCTTCCCATCATCCTGTTCGCGCTCGTCATGGCGGCGATCCCGCATCTGCCCGGCATGCCGCCGTTCTGGATCGTGCTTCTGGACAATATCGGCCTGTCCGCGCTGGTCGCAATGGGGCTCGTGCTGCTGACCGGCGTCGGCGGGCTCACTTCCTTCGGCCAGGCGGCCTTTTGCGGTTTTGGGGCCTACACCACCGCCGTGCTGACCACCGCCTACGGCGTCTCGCCGTGGCTGACGCTGCCGCTCTCGTTATTGGTGAGCGGCGTCGCCGCGGTGCTACTCGGCCTCGTCACCGTGCGGCTCTCCGGCCACTATCTGCCGCTCGGCACCATCGCCTGGGGGCTCGGCCTGTTCTACCTCTTCAGCAAGCTCGAATTCCTCGGCCGCAATGACGGCATCTCCGGCATCCCGCCGCTGTCGATCGGCTCGCTCAAGATGATCGACCCCGGCACGATCTATTATGCGATCTGGCTCGCGGTGCTCGTTTGCGCGCTGCTCACCACGAACCTTCTGGACTCTCGCACCGGCCGCGCCATCCGCGCGCTGCGGCGCGGACATATCGCCGCCGAAGCCTTCGGCGTGCAGACGCCCCGCGCCAAGCTCTTGGTATTCATCTATGCCGCGGTGCTGGCCGGTCTCTCCGGCTGGCTCTATGCGCATTTCCAGCGCGCCGCCAACCCGACGCCGTTTGGCGCGCAGGCCGGCATCGAATATCTGTTCATCGCCGTGGTCGGCGGCGCCGGCTATGTCTGGGGCGGCGTGCTGGGCGCCGCCATCGTCGTCATCCTGAAGGAAGTGCTGCAAAGCTATCTGCCGTATTTGCTGCATGGCGAGGGCCAGTTGGAGACCATCGTGTTCGGCATCCTCCTGGTCGGCCTCCTGCAGCTCGCACCGGCGGGCGTCTGGCCATTGCTGATATCCTGGCTGATGCCGTGGCTGCCGTTGCAGCCTCCTCGCAAGCGGCCCGACACCTCGCTCACCTTGCCGGCGCGGGTGCGGGTCCCCGGCGCGCCGAGCATCCTGTTGCAGATCGACAATGCGCGCAAGCAATTCGGCGGCGTGATCGCCGTCAACGACGTCTCCTTCGACGTCCGGGTGCGCGAGATCGTCGCCCTGATCGGGCCGAACGGCGCCGGCAAGAGCACGACCTTCAATCTGATCACCGGCGTGCTGGCGGCTTCCGGCGGCACCATCTCGGTGCTCGGCAAGAAGATCGACAACGCGCCGCCGCAGCAGGTGGTCAGACTCGGCATCGCGAGAACCTTCCAGCATGTCAAGCTGGTGCCCGACATGACGGTGCTGGAGAATGTCGCGATCGGCGCGCATTTGCGAGGGTCTGCCGGCGCGCTTGCCAGCATGTTCCGCCTCGACCGCTCGGATGAGGCAAAACTGCTCGCGGAAGCCGCGCGCCAGATCGAGCGCGTCGGCCTTGCCGACCAGATCGACCAGCCGGCGGGCTCGCTCTCGCTCGGCCAGCAGCGTATCGTCGAAATTGCGCGCGCGCTGTGCGTCGATCCAATGCTGCTGTTGCTCGACGAGCCGGCCGCAGGCCTACGGCACCTGGAGAAGCAACAGCTTGCCGGCCTGCTGCGGCAGTTGCGCGACGCCGGCATGTCAGTGCTCTTGGTGGAGCACGACATGGGATTTGTGATGGACCTCGCCGACCGCGTCGTGGTGCTCGATTTCGGCATCAAGATCGCGGAAGGCACGCCGCAGGCGATCAAGACCAATCCGCAAGTGATCAAGGCCTATCTCGGAGCGGCAGCATGAGCGCGCTGCTATCGGTCACCGACGCCCATGTCGCCTACGGCAAGGTCGAGGCGGTGCGCGCGGTGTCGCTCGAAGTCGCGGAGAACGAGATCGTCACCATCATCGGCGCCAATGGCGCCGGCAAGACCACGCTGCTCAACGCCGTCATGGGCATCCTGCCGCTGAAGGGCCGCGTCGCCCTTGCCGGCGAGGATCTGGCGCCGCTCGAGATCGAGGACCGCGTCGCGTCAGGTCTCAGCCTGGTGCCGGAGCATCGCGAGCTGTTCGCCGCCATGAATGTCGAGGACAATCTCGAGCTCGGCGCGTTTCGTGCGGCCAAGGGGCAAGCGAAAAATTCGTTCGAGCGGGTCTACACGCTGTTTCCGCGGCTCAAGGAGCGGCGCAAGCAACTCGCAGGCACCCTGTCGGGCGGCGAGCAGCAGATGCTGGCGATGGGCCGCGCGCTGATGGGCACGCCAAAACTATTGATGCTGGATGAGCCCAGCCTTGGTTTGGCCCCGATCATCGTCGCCGATATTTTCCGCACCATCGGCGAATTGCGCGCATCGGGCGTGTCGGTGCTGCTGGTCGAGCAGAATGCGCAAGCCGCGCTAGAGATCGCCGACCGCGCCTATGTGATGGAGCTCGGCGAATTCATCCTGAGCGGGCCGGCAGCAGACATCGCGGCGAACGCGCGCGTCGCCGCGAGCTATCTCGGGTTCACGCACGAAGGCGAAAGCGGGATTTGAAGCGAGCGTAGGACGGGTTGAGCGCGGCGAAACCCATCACTAGTCGGAAGCCATTGATGGGTTTCGCTTGGCTCAACCCATCTTACGACTGGAAGTCACAGGCAATCCTCAGCGTCATGCCGCGGCTTGTCGCGGGCATCCGCGTCTTGCTTTTCTTTGGAAGGCGTGGATGGCCGGGACAAGCCCGGCCATGACGGATAAATCGAATCCGCCCGCCCCCTCACTTCACCAGCACGTACTTTCCGTCCTTCACGGTGAGGATGATGCGCGAGCGGTCGTCGAGGCCGTAGCGATCCTTTTCGGTGAAATTATAGACGCCCTGGCTTGCGGCGATCTCATGCTCGGTCAGGAGCGCCTGGCGGATCGCCTCGTGGAATTCGCCCGTTCCCGGCTTTGCCGTCTTCAACGCAACCGGCACAACGCGTTCGAGAACCAGAAACGCATCGTAGGAATGGCCTGCGAACTGGCTGCGGCTATTGGGGCCATACTTGGCCTCGTAGGCGGTGTCGATGGCGAGACCCGGTTTCTTGGTCTGCGCTTCGTCGGGTTGATCCTCGGGGTCCATCACCGGGCCCGACGCCATGATCACGCCTTCCGCCGCTTTCCCCGCGATGCGAATAAAATCCATGCTGGCAGCGCCGTGGGTCTGGTAGATCAGCCCCTTGTAGCCGCGCTCGCGCAGCTCGGTCTGCGGCAGGCCCGCCGCGGTACCCGACGCACCGACCAGCACCGCATCTGGATTGGCGGCGACGAGTTTTAATACCTGCCCCGCAACCGAGGTATCCGGCCGCGCAAAGCGCTCTTCATCGACCACCGTCATGCCCATCGGCACGGCCTGGAACTTGAAATCGTTGAACCAGAGATCGCCGTAGGAATCGGAGTAGCCGATATAGCCGACGGTCTTGACGTTATGCGCCTTCATGTGCTCGTAGAGCACCTTACCCATGATCGACACCGGCTGCGGCATGGTCACCGACCATTTCGCTCGCTCTGGCGTGATCGGAAACGGCGACAGGCCGATATGGGGAATGCCCGCCTCATTGGCGACATTGGACACCGCGATGGACGACGGCGTCGTCGACGAGCCCATGATGATGTCGGCCTTGGACTCGGTTACGAAACGCCGCGCATTGGTAGTGGCGTTGGTCGGGTCGCCGCCATCGTCAAGCACGATCACCTTCAGCGGCACGCCGGCGATCTCTTTCGCCACGAAATCGAGCGCGTTGCGCTCGGGAATTCCGAGGGGCGCCCCGGGCCCGGTTGTGGTAATTGAAATGCCGATGGTGATTTCATTGGTCTGCACCGTCGCCGGCGATCCCGGCATAGCGAGCGCTGCCGCGATCGCGGCGGCCGACAGAAAAGCCCTCTTCATTGCTTCCTCCTTGATGATGCCTACTCGATCCAATTTGGCCGATCGATCTGACCCCTCTTTAGGCGATGCGAACGCCGGAGTCAGCCCCGCATGAATTTCGCAACAATCTCCTCCGGCATCGGAGCCGATTTCAGCTTTGACGGATCATCGGGATGGCGGCCGACCAGCACGCGGGTCTCGAACGCCTCGATCGCCAACGCTTCGCCTTTGAACACCTTGTGAGTGACCTCAAAACTCGAACGCTTGAAACTTTCGATACGGCTCTCGATTCCGATCCAGTCGCCATGGGTCGAGGCGATATAGAATTTCGCCCGCGTGTCGACCATGGGTATGCCGACCAGGCCGTATTTCCTGATGATATCCTGCTTGGAGAAGCCGGCGGCCTCGAACAGGATCGAGGTCGAATCGTCGAACATCGCGAAATAGCGCGGGTAATAGACGATATTGGCGGGGTCGCAATCGCCCCACTGTATCTGCACATCGCGCCGGTGGACGAACATGCGTTGTTCCTAGCGCGGCGCCATGCGGAGCGCGGCATCGAGCCGCACGACCTCGCCGTTGAGGTAAACATTGTCGATCATGTGCAGCACCAGCGAGGCGAACTCGTCGGCCTGGCCCAGCCGGCGCGGAAATGGAATCGCGGCGGCAAGCGAATCCTGCGCCTCCTGCGGCAGACCGGCGAGCAGCGGCGTCAGGAACAGCCCGGGCGCAATCGTGAGCACGCGAATGCCGAACTGCGCCAGCTCGCGCGCGATCGGCAGCGTCATCGCGACGATGCCGCCTTTCGAGGCCGAATAGGCTGCCTGCCCGATCTGGCCGTCGAAGGCCGCGACCGAGGCGGTATTGATGACGATGCCGCGTTCGCCGTTTGCCAGCGACTCGAGCTTCGACATTTCCGCGGTCGCGAGCCGCAGCATGTTGAACGAGCCGATCAGATTGATCTTGATCACCTTGTCGAAGTCGGCAAGCGGCATCGGCCCCTCGCGTCCGATCACCCGTTTTGCCACCCCGATGCCGGCGCAGTTCACCAGCACCCGTGCCGGGCCATGCGCCTGAGAAGCCTGGACGACGGCGACTTCGGCCGAAGCGGCATCGCTGACATCGCAGGCGACGGCAACGCCGCCGATCTCGGCCGCGACGCTTTCGGCGAGCTTCTGGTTGAGGTCGCACACCGCCACCCTGGCGCCGAGCGCGGCCAGTTTTCGCGCGGTGGCAGCTCCCAATCCCGATGCGCCCCCGGTGACGATCGCGGCCCGATCCTTCATCTGCATGACTTCCTCCTGATCAGTTGCTAGCCCGGCGTTATCACGCAGGGCGACGGCGTCGGCGAATACAGCTCCTCGATCAACGCCGCGCGATGCTCCAGCACCGCGTGCTGATTGATCGAACCCTTGTCGGTGACTTCGCCGCGATCGATCGACAGCGGCGTATCAACCAGGATCGCGCGGACGACGCGCGTCGACGAGCCGGTAGCGCTCGCGAGCAGGCTTTGAAACCGCTCGCGGAACACAGCGCGAACCAGCGCGTCATCGGCGGCCGCGGCAATATCGTCCGAGGCAAGCGCTGGATTGATCAGGCGGCAGCCGTCGAGATCGAGGATCACCAATGCCGATATCTCGTCGCGGTTGATCCCTGCAATGACGATATCGCGCACCAGGGGCGCGCAGGCCGCGACAAAGTGCGCGCGCAACGGACCGACGCTGACCCAGGTGCCGCTCGCCAGCTTGAAATCTTCGGCGATGCGGCCGTCGAAATCGAAGCCTGCGTCGAAATCGTTCGGATCGGCCGGCTTGAGCGCATCGCCGAATTTGTAAAAACCTTCCTCGTCGAAGGCGGCCGCAGTCAATTCCGGCTGGCGCCAATAGCCCGGCGTGACATTCGGCCCCCTGGCACGAACTTCCAGCTTGCCGTTATCAGGCACCAGCTTGGCGTCGTTACCCGGCACCGGCAGCCCGACATGGCCGGAGCGGCTGGTGGAAGGATTGACCGACATGAAGAACGGCGCGGTCTCGGTCGCGCCGAGGCCGGTCAGGACAGGCACGCGCGAGCCGGTTTCCTTAACCGCGAGCTCGTCAAAACCGTTCCAGACATAGGGCGACAGCGCGGCGCCTGCGAAGAACATCGCGTGCAACCGCGCGAAGAATTTTTGGCGCAGGTGAGAATCGTCGCGCAGATAAGGCAGCAGCGACTCGTAACCTTTGGGCACGTTGAAATAGACCGTCGGCGAAATCTCGCGCAGGTTCCGCACGGTTTCCTCGATGCCGCCGGGCATCGGCTTGCCCTGGTCGAGATACATCGAACCGCCGTTATAGAGCGTCAGCCCGATATTGTGATTGCCGCCAAAGGTGTGACTCCACGGCAGCCAGTCGACGATGACGGGCGGCTCGTCCTTCAGGAACGCCATGGTTTCCCGTATCATCACCTGGTTGGCGCAGATCATCGCTTGGGTGTTGATGACCGCCTTGGGATTGCCGGTCGAGCCCGAGGTCAGCAGAAACTTTGCAATGGTCTCGGGACCGATGCCGTCATGGGCGGCATCGAGCCGCGGATGTTCCGGTGCGGCGAGCAGATCGGCGAGCCTGGTCAGATCGCGCCCGGGCAGCGCGCCCGATGCCGCGGCGATCTCGACCTCGCCGGGGACGTTGGCGTTGAGCACATCGGCGAATTTGCCGGCGTCATCGACAAAGATGAGGCCGGGCGTCAGGAGCTTCATCAGAAAGGCAAGCTTGCCGTAGTCCTTCGATATAAGCGAATAGGCAGGGGATACCGGACAGAACGGGATTCCCGCATAGAGCGCGCCGAACGCGATCAATGCGTGATCAATCGAATTGCCGGAGAGGATGACGACCGGCCTTTCGGCGGAAAGCCCGCGGCTCAGCAGCGCCGAGGCAATATGCCGGCTCGACGTCAATAGTTGCGCGTAAGTGATTTGCCGCCAGCCGCCGCCCGCCTCGCGCTCCGCCATGAACACGCGGTTCGGCGCTGCGCTCGCCCAATGGTGCAGGCGATCGGTCACTCGGACCGGATATTCACCAAGTGCCTTCTTCGGGCGCAAATAGATCGTGCCGTCGCTCTTGCGCTCGATCGTGACTAGCGGATCGCCGAACGAGATCGGGCGCAGCGGATGGGCTTCACCCTTTGCGCCTGTCGCGGACAGATTCGGTTGCGCGCTCATGTTGGGCCCGGCTTCACCTTGGCAGTCTTGCGCAGCGCGGATTGTGCCGACGTCGCGGCGTTTCCCGTGCAACTATGAGAATAGTTATGTTTTATAACGATTGGAGAGGGAGTCAATAAGGCTGACAGTCCTCGTGTCCCGGACGCGGAGCAGCGTCCTTCACGCCGCTCCGTAGAGCCGGGACCTACAAGGGATGGACCCCGGATCAGCAGCGCACCGCAAAGAGCGCTGCGCTGCATCCGGGGAACGCCACCCTCACCATCGTCACAGCACCTGATGCACGTCGATCTCGACGCGGTCGGGGTGCCTTGCGCCGACGCCGATGAACAGGCGCTCCATCAGCCAGCGATATTTTTCGTGACCTGTTTCGAATTTCGGCACCGAGCGGAAATAGATCAGCGCGGGATCGACGCGCTCGCCCTTGGCGATGCGGTCCAAAAGGCCCTTCGGACCGAAGCGGATGCCGACATTCTCGATATAGACGATCGCGCCGTCGTCCATCGCAAAGGCGTATTTCGCCTCGAGTTCGGTAAGGCCGTTCGGCCGAATGGTCTGGAAATCCGCGCCACAGGGAAAGATCGTGCCCCTGATGCCCGGCCCAAAAACTTCGCCGCCGAGGATCGGAATGATCCGCCGGACACCATGGCCGAGGTCGCCGGCCACGATCGGTGCGCCAACCTTGATGGCAAGGCTGAAGACATATTTCGTCTCAAGCACGCGGGTCATTTGGCGCTCCGATCAGTGGACACCCATCATGCGCTGCGGCAGCCAGGTCGCCAACAGCGGAAACGCGATCAGGATCACCAGGCGAACCAGATCGGTCGCCACGAACGGGATCACGCCCTTGAAGATCGTGGCGAACGAGACGTCCTTCACCACGCTCTTGATGACGAACACGTTCATGCCGACCGGTGGATGAATGAGCCCCAGCTCCACCGTCATCACGATGATGACGCCGAACCAGATCGGATCGAATCCAAGATGGGTGACCACCGGAAAGATGATCGGCACGGTCAGGATGATCATGGCCATGGCATCCATCAGACAGCCGAGCACCAGATACATCACCATGATCACGGCGAGCACGCCGTAGCTGCCGAGACCAAGCCCGGTGAGGAACTCGGTCACCTTCTGCGGCGTCTGCGTCACCGTGAGGAAATAGCCGAAGATCAGCGCGCCTATCAGCACCGTGAAGACGGCGGCCGCGGTGCGCGTCGCCTGCAACAGCGAGGTCAGGATTTTTTCCTTGTCCAACCGCCCCGTGAGGACGCCGATCAGGAACGCACCGGCGGCGCCGACGCCGCCGGCCTCGGTTGGCGTGAAGCGCGGCAGATAAGGCAAGCCATAAAGCCCGCCGATCACGAACACGAACAGCAACACCGGCGCCCAGATGTCTTTCAGGCCCGCAAACCGCTCGCGCCAGGTGGTCGTGGTGCCTTTCGGCAAAAAGCCCGGCCGGAAATAGCCGATCAGGGCGATGGTGAGCATGTACATGGTCATCGCGAGGATGCCGGGAATGATGCCGGCCATGAACAGCTTGCCGATGTCCTGCTCGGTGATGATGCCGTAGACCGCGAGCACGGTCGACGGCGGCAACATCGCCCCCAAGGTGCCGCCGGCCGCGATCACGCCGGTGGCAAAGGACTGCGGATACCCGAAACGGCGCATTTCGGGATAGGCCACGGCCGAGAAGGTCGCGGCGGTCGCGACCGACGAACCGCAGATTGCGGCAAAGCCGCCGCAGGCGGCGACCGTGGCGATTCCGAGCCCGCCGCGCAAGTGCCCGACAAAGCCGTTGGCGGCGCGGAACAATTCGCGGCTCATGCCGGAATTGCTGACGAAGGTGCCCATCAGCAGGAACATCGGAATCACGCCGAAGGTATAGTCGGTCACCGTGCGCATCGAGGTCTGGCCGACCAGTTTCAAGGCCGGCGTGCCGCCGACCAGATAGGAAAAGCCGGAGACGCCGACGAGGCCCATCGCCATGCCGACCGGCACACGCAGCAGCATCAGCACAAACAGCGCGACGAAGCCCAGGACAGCGACGGCGTCGGTGCTCATGACCCCTACTCCGTCGCCTTGATCTTGGGATCGTGTATCTCTTCAGGATGGAAGATCAGGCGGTAGGTGCGGATTGCAATCAGGAGCACCGCGGAGACGTCGCCTATCCAGGCGACCGCGAAGAACGGCCAGGTTGGCATATGCATGTCGAATGTGGTGACATGATCGTTATAGGTGCCGCGCACCTTGTCGAACAAGGTCCAGGTCTGCACCGTCACCACGAACAGCAGCACCAGTGTCGCGAACACGTCGATCCAACGCTGATAGCGTGGGCCGACATTGGCCCAGATCAGATCGACGGTGATGTGGGTGCCACGGTAGCTGGTGGCGGCGATGCCCCAGAAGATGAGGATGCCCAGCAACAGCCGCCCGATATCGAAGGAATCGGGAATCGAATAATTGAGAGTGTTGCGCAGCAGGACGGAGAGGAAAATATCGGCGGCGACGATGCCGACGATCCCGGCCGCGATCCATTCGATCGTGTCGATGAAACGATCCA
>JBATYU010001075.1:0-9702 GCA_049674245.1 Bradyrhizobium sp.
ACCATCACCTCAAAGATCCGCTCGCTGCTGGTCGGCGCGAGCGTGGTCGTGATCGTGCTCGGCACATTCAAGATGGCGATGGCGTTGCTGGATAGCAGCGGCGCACGGCAATTGCCGCCGGCGATGGAGCATTCGATTGACCCGCCGCAGCCGCAATCGCCAGCTGACAAGTTGGACGCGCCGGCACCGGCAGCTCCCTCCATGACCTCGCCGACGCCGATCGGCCGGCAGTCGAATAACAGCCTTGCGCCGAACATGCTCGAGGGCGCGCAGGTGACGACCCCGCAGGCTCTCGCGATGGCTCCCGTCTCGACGCTAACGCCCGCCGACATTACCGGCTCGATTCCGGGCCCGCCGACCGAGCATTTGCCGGACGCGATTGGCGGACCGGTGCTGCGCGCCGCCGCGCTCAAGGGTGATCCTGCCGCGGCCTATGAGATTGGCCTCCGTTTCGCCGAAGGCAAAGGCGTAGCGCCGAATTTCGATGAAGCCGCGAAATGGTACGACCGCGCGGCGCAGGCAGGCTTAGTGCCGGCGATCTTCCGGCTCGGGACCCTCTACGAAAAGGGACTGAGCGTGAAGAAGGACACCGGTATCGCGCGGCGTTACTACCTGCAGGCCGCCGAACGCGGCAATGCGAAAGCGATGCATAATCTGGCCGTGCTGGACGCCGATGGCGGCGGCAAGGGCGCCGACTACAAGAGCGCCTCGCAGTGGTTCCGTAAAGCCGCCGACCGTGGCGTCGCCGACAGCCAGTTCAACCTCGGCATCCTCTACGCCCGCGGCATCGGCGTCGAACAGAATCTCGCCGAATCCTTCAAATGGTTCAGCCTCGCGGCGGCGCAGGGCGACGCGGACGCGGCCCATAAACGCGACGATATTGCAAAGCGCCTCGATGCCCAGTCGCTGGCCGCGGCAAAGCTCGCGATCCAGACCTTTACCGCCGAACCGCAGCCCGACGACGCCATCAACGTGGCGACCCCGCCGGGCGGATGGGACGCAGCACCGGCGCAGGCCACCACTGCGAAGCCCGCGGCCAAGCAAACCCCAGCCAGGCGTACCGCAGCCTCGCGTTAAGCGCTTGGCGGTGTCCGGCGTCACCGTCATTTACCTCATCGACAAGGCTGTGTAGACAGGCGCGCGAGTAGCCGACCGTGGACGATTTTTGCCCGGCAGTTCAACGTCGAGGATCATTTTAGTCTTACTGCGTCATCAAATCCTCATGGTGAGGAGGCGCGCATGCGCCGTCTCGAACCATGAGGCCCCGGTGCCCATTTCCGGGCTCCATCCTTCGAGACGCTTGGCTCACGCAAGCTCCTCAGGATGAGGGATAAAGCCGGTTATGACGCAGTGAGATTAGCGCGCGGAGAAGAGCGAATTGCCTGTCGATGACCATCAGGACGGGGCAGACCGTTTCCAAAGGCCGCCGACCGGCCCCTGGGTTGCTCCGCCACGCAAGCCCACCGATCAGCCTGCGGCGCGGCCGCTTCATGCCGCCGGCAACAAGCGGCGTTTCTGGTCGGTCGTCATCTTCGCTCTCATCATCTCCGGCATCGGCATCCGCGCCTACCGGGACCTGTCGCGGCCCGAGGCCTGGGCCTACTGGAAGGATTTATATTTCTCACCGAGCATGACATCGTCGCTGATCGCCGCGGCCGATCTGAACGGTTCGGGCCGGTCGCGGCCCGCACTGGTCATCAGCGGGACGATAGGGGCCGCCACCGCGAGCTGGTTCCGGGACCGGCTCAACGACGCCCATCTGATGCCGGGCGATGCCGTATTGATATCCTCCCCGGGCGGGGATCTGAATCAGGCCATGATCATGGGCGAAGTCATCCGATCGCGCGGGCTGGTAACCGCCGTCGGCGTCGCCGATCGTTCCGGTCGCATCACTCCCTCCTATTGCGCCAGCGCTTGCGTGCTCGTCTATGCCGGCGGCAAGCCCCGAATTGGCATCGAGGGCTCGGTGCTGGGGGTTCATCGGTTTGTGACGTCCGCATCAGGGCGCGACCCCGTTGGTGACACCCAGCGGACCGCGGGCATGGTTCTAAACTATATGACGAAGATGGGTGTCTCGTCCGCCGTCGTGGAAGCCATGTCCGAGACCAAGGATGTGCGCTGGCTAGGCGCAAAGGAAGCTTCGGCGATGAACCTGATCACCGATCCGGTCCGGCGGCCTTGAGCGCGGCCACGCGTTAATCTGAATTTTTCACCACGTTGAATATTCGCAAAACAACAGGCGGCAAAAAAAGCCGCAGGCAGCGGATTCTTTAGTCCCTCAGGCCTGCAATTTCGGTTATGCAGGGACGCGGCAATCGATCCGCGCTCGCTCGCCGTTTGCGCGGGAGACCGGATTTCCCCGCCGGCGAATGCCCGAACAAGAAACCCAAGCCAAGAAACCAGCCATGAGCGGTCCCGGCCTGCTTCAAGGCTAAATTCAAGAAGCAGACCATCGTGCAGCTTTATCTCCCGATCGCCGACATCCCGGTCAACATTTTCCTCATCCTGGCGATGGGCGCGGCGGTCGGCTTCGTGTCGGGCATGTTCGGCATCGGCGGCGGGTTCTTGATGACACCGCTGTTGATCTTCATCGGCATCACGCCCGCGGTCGCGGTCGCCTCCGTCGCCAGCCACATTGCCGCTTCGTCGTTTTCCGGCGCCATATCCTACTGGCGCCGACGCGCCATCGACCCGGCGCTGGCGGTCGTGCTGTTGACAGGGGGCACGATCGGCACCGCGCTCGGCGTCTGGACTTTTACGCAGCTTCGCGCACTCGGCCAGCTCGATCTGATGATCGCGCTGTCCTATGTCGCGCTGCTCACCACCGTCGGCGGACTGATGTTCTGGGAAGGCCTGCGGGCGATGATGCGGACCCGGCGCGGTGTGGCTGCTCCGCGCCGCAGCCATGGCTGGATCCATGGGCTGCCGCTGAAAATGCGGTTCAAGCGTTCAAAAATCTATCTGTCGGTGATGCCGGTCGTTGTCGTCGGCGTCGTCATCGGTTTTATTGGCGCGGTGATGGGCATCGGCGGCGGCTTCATCCTGGTCCCGATCATGATCTACCTGTTGCGGGTTCCGACCTCCACGGTGGTCGGCACCTCGATGGTGCTGACCCTGGTCACCATGACCTTCGCCACGCTGCTGCACGCCATCACCAACCATCTGGTCGATGTCGTGCTGGCGCTGATCCTGATGGTCGGCGGCGTCACCGGGGCCCAGTTCGGCGCGCGGGCGGGACAGAAGATCCGCGGCGAGCAATTGCGGCTCCTGCTTGGGCTTCTCGTCCTCGCTGTCGGAATCCGCTTCGCAATCGAACTGGTGATCCGGCCCGAAGATCTCTTCACCATCCGGGAAACCGGAGCAAGCGGATGATCGCGCGGCACCATCTCGCTGCTGTCGCCGTACTGCTATTGGGCACGGCCTTCGCCGTCGCTTCCGCGCATGCCGAGCGGCTGATCGTGTCGGTCTCGAACCACCGCGTCACCGTGACGTCGAATTATTCCGGCGAGGAGCTGGTACTGTTCGGTTCGGTCGAAAAGGATGCCTCGACGCCGGCCGAGCGCACCAATTATGACCTCGTGGTCACCGTCTCCGGGCCGCGCGCCGACATGGTGACGCGGCGCAAGGAGCGCAAATTCGGCATCTGGATCAACACCGACTACCGCCAGTTCCTGCAGGTGCCGAGCTATCTCGCACTGTTCGCCAACCGCCCGTTCGCCGACATCGCCTCGCCCGAAGTCGAGCGGCGCCAGCAACTCGGCCTCAACAACGTGCTATTGACCCAGCGCGTCGGCACCGACTACGCCGACGTCGTGCCGAACGATGCGTTCCGCCGCGCGTTCGTGCGGCTGCACTTGGAGCGCGGGCTCTATCGCGAGGATACGTCGGCGGTGACGTTCCTGACGCCGACGCTGTTTCGCACCGGGATTCCGCTGCCGGCCGAGGTGCCGATCGGCACCTATGACGTCGAGATCAAGCTGTTTGCCGCAGGCAGCCTGGTGACGCGGACCGAAACCGCGTTCGAAATCGTCAAGGTCGGGTTCGAGCAGTTCGTCGCCAACACCGCGCGCCAGAACGGCTTGATCTATGGGCTGATAACCGCCGCCATGGCGCTGATGACCGGCTGGATGGCGTCGATCGTGTTTCGGAAGGATTAGGCCTCGGGCGTTCCCCGGATGCTGCGCAGCGCGCCGCTCTTTTGCGGCGTGGTGCGCTGCGGATCCGGGGTCCATGTTTTGGGCAACGATGGGTCCCGGCTCTGCGGTGCACCGTCAGGAGACGCTGCACCGCGTCCGGGACACGATCGCGACTAAGCGCGACGCGGCACCTCGATCGCGGTGGCGACGCCGGGCTCCAGAATCTTCAAACGCTTTCCAAAGCCAAGCGTGTCAAACGAGGCGCGCAAATCCTGTGCATTTTGGCGGAAATGCGCCCAGCCGTCGGTATGAACAGGCACGATCACCGCATCGGCAAACGCGCGCGCGGTCTCGATGGTGTCGTTGGTATCCATGGTCAGGTGAAAGGGACCGCGGGTCTGCGCCGCGCCCGCAAACGGCAGCACCACGCCGCAACTAAAGCGCTTTGCCACTTCCGCTACGCCGTCGAACCAAGTGGTATCACCGCTGACATAGATCGGGCGGCTGCCCGCCTTGTTCGAGGCGACGACAAAGCCGATGACGTCACCGGACAGTGGCTCGATGCCGGCCGGGCCGTGGCGTGCCGGCGTCGCGGTGACGGTGAGCGCGCGTCCGTCCTGGCCGGTCAGTTCGGTCGTGGCCCACGGCGCAAGGCCTTCGGCATGGCCGCCGAGCCGTTTGGCGCCGGCCTGCGTGGTCAAGACGCGCTTGGATCTTTTAAGAAAATCCTTGCCGGAATGATCGAGATTATCGGCGTGCTGGTCATGACTGAGCAGCACCGCGTCGACAGGGCCGATCTGTCCCGCTGCTAACGCCGGGCCGGTCAGCTTTTCGAGTTTCACATGCGGCAATTGATAGGCGCCGGGCGCGTCAAAAGTCGGATCGGTCAAGAGCCGGAAGCCGTCGATTTCGATCAGCGCGGTAGGGCCGCCGATCAGCGTGATCGATAGGGTCATGAACGACTCCTCTGCGCAGACGCGCTCACCGCGGCAGCCGGACGCGTCACCAGATAAATGCCGAGCGCGACCGGAACGATCCCGAGCAGATCGCGGAATTCGACGTGCTCGCCGAGCACGAGGAAGGCGAACAGCATGCCGAGCGGCGGCATCAGGAAATGATAGGCACTCGCAGCGGTCGCGCCACACACCTTCAGGAGATGGAACCAGAGCAGATAGGCAAGGATTGAGCCGCCAAATACCAGGAACGCAAACGCGCCGAACAGGCGCGCGCTCGGAACGATGTCATTGACGTCGGCGAGCGTGAACGCGAACGGCAGCAGCGCCAGCCCTCCGGCAAGATTCTGGATGCCGTTGCCAGCCCAAAGGCTGCCCTTGGGCGAAAGCAGCTTGAACAGGATGGTGCCGACGACGATCGAGGCGAGCGACGCGAGCGTGAACAGGATGCCGTGAAAACTGTCCGATCCGACCGACATCCGATGCCAGACGATGAAAGCGACGCCGGCAATACCAAGCAGGAGACCCGAAACCTTGCGCCAGGTCAGCGCCTCGCCGAGCAACAAGGCCGCCAGCACCGCCGTGAACACCGGATTGGCGGAAACGATCAAGCCGCCGAGGCCGGCCGAGACCGATTGCAGCCCGGTATAGCCGAGGCCGAGATAGAGCGCGTTGTTGGCGACGCCAAGGATCGCGAAGACGGCGGCATCGCGCCAGGTGAGCGTCCATGGCTCGCCGCGCAACGCGGAAATGCCCAGGATCAGGATCCCGGCCAGCGAGAACCGCGCGGTGAGCAGGATCAGCGGCGGGCAATCGGTGACGCCGATCTTGCCGGCGACGAAGGCAAAACTCCAGAGCAGGCAGAACAAGGCGATCGTAAGCGGCAGCGGATCGAAACGGGCGCGGGGAACCGCAATCGACGGGGCAAGCGACATGGACGTCTCCTTTGCCCTTGATCTAGGGTTGCGCGTTGCTATTTGGAAATTAAATGATAAACTGAACGTCAGTGGATTTATGAATGGAGACCAGCATGCTCGATCTTGAGCTGTTGCGCAGTTTCGTCTCGGTAGTCGATGCCGGCGGTTTTACCCGCGCCGGCGAGCGCGTCCACCGCACCCAATCGACGGTCAGCCAGCAGATCAAGCGGCTGGAAGACGATATCGGCCAGCCGCTTCTGAATCGTAACGGCAAGGACGTGACGCCGACGGAGGCCGGCGAGCGGCTATTGTCCTATGCGCGGCGGCTGTTGTCGCTCGCG
The DNA here is from genome assembly GCA_049674245.1 of Bradyrhizobium sp. Classification (GTDB taxonomy): domain Bacteria; phylum Pseudomonadota; class Alphaproteobacteria; order Rhizobiales; family Xanthobacteraceae; genus Bradyrhizobium. The sequence continues at coordinate 6,348 of JBATYU010001075.1, forward strand.
GAAGAAGCCCGCGATGTGGTGACGCGGCCGGGCAATGAGGGCGCGGTGCGGCTCGGGGTGCCTGAGGATTTTGCCGCCTACCGGCTGGCGAAATTGCTGGCGGCGTTTTCCCGCTCGCATCCCACCCTGCGGCTCGATGTCCGCGCCGATCAAAGCACCTGTTTGAAGCGCGATCTCGAACGCGGCGAACTTGATCTGGCGCTGTTCAAGCGCGCGGCCGGCGAAAAAGGCGGCATCGCGGTGTGGCCCGAACGCGTGCATTGGGTGACCGGCAAAACCCATCGGCGCGATACACGCGCGGGCTCGGTGCCGCTGATCGGTTTTCCCGCAGGATGCCTGTACCGGGCGGGCGCGATCCATGCGCTGGAAAGCGCCGGACGCGCCTGGCACATGGCCTACACCTCGTCCAACCTCTCCGGCATTCAGGCCGCGGTCGCCGCCGGAATGGGCTTGAGCATCCTGTCCGAGATGGCGATCCAGGCCGATCACCGCGTGCTCTCCGCCAAGGATGGTTTTGCGCCGATCGACAAGACCGAAGTGGCGTTGGTGGCCTCGCCCGACGCAAGCCCCGCGACGTTGCGGCTGGCCGATCGGCTGGCGGAATTCTGCGATCATGTGCAGGCGAAGGCGGCTTAACTGGAGCAACAGAGAAGGTGAACTCCCTCTCCCCTTGTGGGAGAGGTGAAGACCACCTCAAAATCTGATTTTCAATGCTCAGTAGCAGCGTGACGCGGTGATGGTGTGCACGCGGTTGTCGCCGAGGACATGCGCCGTGAAGCCGAGCGAGGCGAATATCTTTGCGAATGCCGCATCGCGGATGCTCAAGCCGCCGGCATACGCGCCGAACGCCGGCATCACCGCGCGCTCGCCGTCGCAGGCGAAACATCTCCGCTCCACGGTGCGTCCGCGGGTCGGAACACGCGCCTTGGGATGCAGATGGCCGGCGATTTCGCCGAAGGCGCCGGTCGGCTCGTGGCGAAACGCGATCGGGCCGATCGCGACTTCACTCGCCACCACCCCGCCGAGATCGGCCGGCAGCGCGGGGTCATGGTTGCCCGAGATCCAGATCCAGTCGCGCTGCGCCTGCAGCGCCAGGACGGCGCCGCGATCGATATCCGACAGCCGCCGATGCGCGTTAAGGTCATGAAAGCTGTCGCCGAGCGCGATCACCATGCGCGGGTCGTGCCGCGCGATCACGGCCGCAAGCCGGCTCAAGGTCGCGACCGTATCGTAGGGCGGCAGCAGCACGCCGCGCGCGGCAAAGCTCGAACCTTTTTCCAGATGCAGGTCGGAGACGACGAGCAGGCGCTGCTCTTCCCAGAACAGCGCGCCGGAGAGATCGGCAAGCAGGGTGACGCCTGCGATTTCGAGAGCGCCTTGAGAAATGACGGAATGGGACACTTGCTCCGTCATGGCCGGGCATAGCCGTACGAAGGACGGCGTCGCTTCCGCTCGCCGATGCCCGGCCATCCACGGCTGGGCGGCATAAAGAAGGACGTGGATGCCCGGGACGAGCCCGGGCATGACGGCGTTGATAGGTTGGCGCGCAACAATTGCATTCGTCTATGACATCGCCTCTTTGACGAGTTCATCGGCGGCTTCCGCCAAAAGCTCGTCGGATGCTTCGCCATAGACCTGTTCGCGGCCGATTTCCAGCATCACCGGGACCGCCAGCGGCGAAACACGGTCGAGTTCCTTGTGGACTACCCGCCCCTTGATTCGCGACAGCATATCGCCGAGCCGGCGAAGGTCGAGCAGTCCGCTCGCCGCATCCGCGCGCGCCCCGCGCAGCAGCACATGGTCGGGCTGATGCTTGCGAAGCACGTCATAGATCAAATCGGTCGAGAACAGCACCTGGCGCCTGGTCTTGTCTTCGTCGGTAAAGCGCCGCGCGATCAGCCCGGAGATCAGCGCGCAGTTGCGGAAGGTGCGCTTCATCAGCGCGGATTCCGCAAGCCACGCCTCGAGATCGTCGCCCAGCATGTCCGCCTCGAACAGCGCATTGAGATCAATCTGGCCGTGCCGGACCATGAACGACATGTCGCCGAGGCCCCAAATCGCCAGCGCATATTCATTGGCGACAAAGCCGAGCGGCCGGGCGCGGGCGCGCTCGAGCCGCCGCGTCAACAGCATGCCGAGCGTCTGGTGCGCGAGCCGTCCTTCGAAGGGATAACAGACCAGGTAATGCTTGTTGCCGCGCGGAAAGGTCTCGACCAACAGCTCGCGCACGCCGGGCACGCGCGAAAAATCCTTTTGCAGGCGCAGCCAGTCGCGCACCTGGTCCGGCAACACGTTCCAGGCGCCGCTATCGTCGAGCAATTTGCGGACGCGTTCGGCGAGATAGGTCGAGAGCGGAAACTTGCCGCCCGCATAGGACGGCACTTTGGCGTCCTTGTCGTTGGCGCGGGAGACATAGACCTGATCTTCGACCAGCGCCTCGTAACGCACCACCTCGCCGCCGAACACAAAGGTGTCGCCGACCACGAGGCCCTCGATGAAATATTCCTCGATCTCGCCCAGCATGCGCCCGCCACGCGCGATCGCGCCGGTCGAGCCAGCACCAGCGCCGCGGGAACGCACCAAGCGCACCTTCAGCATCGCCTCCTCGACGATGGTGCCGACATTGAGGCGGTAACTCTGCCGCACCCTGGGATTGGCGACGCGCCAGCGGCCTTGCTTGTCCTGCCTGATGCGCGCGAAACGCTCGTAGGTCTTCAGCGCATAGCCGCCGGTGGCGACGAAATCGACGACGTCGTCGAAGTCGGTGCGGGTCAGCCCCGCGTAAGGTGCTGCGGTCAGCACTTCGGGATAGAGCTCGTCGGCGAGAAACGGCTCGCCGCAGGCGCGCCCCAGCACGTGCTGCGCCAGCACATCCAGCGCGCCGATGCGCAAGGGTGGCGTATCCTGCGCATTTTCCGCGATCGCATCGATCGCCACGGCGCACTCCAGCACCTCGAAGCGATTGGCCGGAACCAGAACCGCGCGCGAAGCTTCATCGATGCGGTGATTGGCGCGGCCTATACGTTGCATCAGCCGCGACGCACCCTTGGGCGCGCCGATATTGATGACGAGATCGACGTCGCCCCAGTCGACGCCGAGGTCGAGCGAGGAGGTGCAGACCACGCCGCGCAACTTGCCCGCCGCCATCGCGTCCTCGACCTTGCGGCGCTGGGCGACATCGAGCGAGCCGTGATGCAGCGCGATCGCAAGCCCGTCGTCGTTCATGCGCCAGAGATCCTGGAACAGCATCTCGGCCTGGCTGCGGGTGTTGACGAACACCAGCGTGGTCTTGTTGCGCCTGATCAGGTCGTAGGCCTCAGGGAGCGCGTGGCGCGCGCTATGACCGGCCCAGGGC
>JBATYU010001076.1:0-3910 GCA_049674245.1 Bradyrhizobium sp.
GATCCGGGCGTACGCGCGCTTCAGTTCGTTGGTGTTTTTGTACAAGGCTTCGCGCAGCGCACTTCCATAGAGACCGGCGGAGGCGCAGCGGCCGGTTGCGGTGACAAAGCAGGCAAGCGCCAGCGCGTGTTCGGCCCACGTCGTCATCGGCATCGCGATCGGCTTTTCGCTAAGCAAAAACAGCATGCTCAGTCCGATGGTCGAATAACTCCAGACCAAGCCGGTCTGCTGCGCAGTCATTCGAAGCGACCCAATTCCGAGAATAATGAAATTGACGCAAACGAAGTAGAAGCCGACTTCCGGCGCCAGATAAATCCCAAGCAGTTGGATGGTTATGTTGGAGATGCAATTCGGGACGGTCAGATAGTGGTCCTTGAATCGATCATTGAAATGAATCTCTGAAAGGAGAAGCGCCGTTAAGGTGGCTGTGACTCCGCCGACCAGGTAGACAATGGGAGTTGAGATGGGGGTGACGCCCGCTAAAAAATAAAGCAGAAGGAGGATGGCATCGACGACGTAACTGAGGGCCTGCGCATAGAGCGCGGAACGTCGCTGGGCAACGCGCCTTACCAGAGCCTTAGGGGTCAGCGATGGGTCGGCCGCAGCATCCAGACGCTCCATCGTGGCGGGCCGTTGTGGGATCACTTCAACCTCGATCGACTGCAGGCGCTGGCGTTCTGCTCTGCGAACCCGAACCCACGACAAGGCCTTTGGTCACCCCCGTCGCGTCAGATTTGTCCGGAATCCGCCCTGGCAAACATGTGCCACCGCCTACGGACTTTGGACTAATGCCGGATAATCAAAGGTAAAGATGACAGTCCGTGAGAATACGGGCCGCCACTGCCGGGCTATTTTTCGGGCGACGGCCGGAGTTGCCAGTGGCCCATGATCCGGAACCGTGACGCGGCATCGTCCTGACGGAAAAGCGCGATCCCATCGATCGCAACGCTCGTGAGGCCGACGGCTGCGAAACGTTCCCGCAACATCGTCAGCAAAGGCGCGCGCCGCTCGGAGCCAAGCCGGCCGGTCAACGTCATGTGGAAGCGAAACTCCTCCATGACGTAAGGGTATCCCCAGCGGTCCAGGTATTCGCGTTGCCTCGAGGTGAGTTTCTCAGGATTGCGCCGTGCGCGATCCGCAGGGGTGAGCGGCGAGCGGAATGAATCGAAGGCGCTGACGCAATCGGCCGCAAGCTGTTCAAGTTCGGCCGACCGTTCAGCCGGTACCACCGCGATGAAGCCGCTGATCGAATTAACGATAGGCGTGATGACGGGAACAGGTCGCGGCGTTTCGACGAAGCATTCGCATGCACCGAGAAGTTCGGCCTCGGTCTTGCCATGCGCCAAAGCCATCGGCGCCTTCAGCGTGGCGTGAAAGCCGTATTTTGCGGGATCTTGCGTCAAATCGCGCCAGTCCGGCACCGCCTGCGCTACGCCATCCGGGAAGGGCAGTTCCTCGCCGGTCCACGCGTCATAGCCGAGCAGATGCGCGCCGAAGCGATCGAGTTCGCCGCCGCGAGCGGCGGCATGATAAATCGCGTAGCGTGGAAAAGGCGCCATTGGGTCCAGAATAAAGCCGCGCTCTAAGCGGCTGCAACCGCCTTGCGGCGGGCGGTTAAGGAGCGGCACAATGAATTCAGTGGTCCCGAAATGATAGCCGGAAGCGTAGGTGGGAGATTGCGATGGATGATCGAACCGTGCGGGTGGCGCTGGAGCGCCATTGGGATGCTTCGGACTCGAGCGATTTCGAGGTCGAACATGAAATCTACCGCGAGGATGCTGTGCTTGACTATCCGCAATCCGGCGAGCGGATCCGCGGCCGGCACAACATTCAAGAGAGCCGATTCGTCCAGCCAAACAAGAAGCGTTTTACGGTCCGGCGAATTATCGGCAGCGGCGATCTCTGGGTCACTGAATTCGTACTTTCCTATGACAGCATACCATCTTACGCGGTGAGCATCATGGAATTCCGCGACGGACTGGTGGCCAACGAAACGCAATATTTCGCCGATCGGTTTGAGCCTGCACCCTCGCGTGCGCATCTTGTCGAGCGAGTGGGCTAGATCACGTCATTCTAAATTCATCGCCGAGGCCGTGACGATTCAATTTGATTTAGGCTGTCCGGTGATGGCTTGAAAGACATTTGGCTTGGCTCGCTGGCCGCGCTGCAGCGGCGTTCGCGGCGAGTGCATACGTGCCATGCGCAAATTGCCCGTCGTGTTACTTTGTCGCAGGCGGCGGCGCTTGCGCCGTCGGGCAAATCAAAATTACGACTCGCGCATCCCGCCCTCACAAGAGGGGCGTATCGCGATCGTCACGAAACGTGGGGCGGGATGCGATGGACGTGGAGGTACCGTTGACGAGTGGCGCTGAAGCGGACGGCCAAGGCGTGTGGTCCTGTCTTCCCGACGCTGGAGTCAAGTCTGCGATAAGAAGCGCAGGCGACGGTGGCAAAAGAGCCGGTCACCGGGGAGCAACTGTATTTTGAAGTAGCCCTGTGATCGGCTGGCCTCAAGGCTGGCGCTGCGCGCCACCGCCTCCGGCGGCTGCCGGCCTTGACCCCATCCGCTCACCGGTCTGCTGGGCCTGCAAGCGCTCGGCCGAATGCCGAGCGCGGTCGTGCCACGCTCGTTAGTCCACCGCGTAGCGATTGGCATCCCATTTCTCGCCGCGGGCGATCATGATGTTGAGAATGACGATCAGCTTGCGCATGCAGGCGACCAGGGCAACCTTGGCCTTTTTTCCCTTGGCGATCAGGCGACGATAGAACGTCTTGAGCACCGGGTTGTGCCGGGTCGCAGCACCCAAGCACGCCATGTAGAACAGATTGCGGACCTGGCGGCGTCCACCCTTGATCTGGCGCTCGCCCCGCCGTTTGCCGCTATCATCATCGTAAGGCGCGACGCCGAGCAAGGCGGAGATGGCCTGGTTGCTCACCTGACCCAATTCCGGCATCGCCGCGATGAGACCGGCGGAGGTGATCTCAGCAAGCCCCGGCACGCTCTCGATGATCTCGGCGCGCTCGGCAAAATGTGGCGTGGCCTTGATCATGGCGGCGATCGCCGCCTCGAGCTTGGCAAGCTCGACGGCTATGGCCTTCAACAGTCGCGCATGGCTTTTTTGCACCGGTTCCGGCGCATCATGCTCGCCTTTGTTGCTCAGCACGGTCCTGATATCGAGCAATCCCTGGCGCGCATTCACCAACTGTCGAAGCCTCTCGCGCGCAGCATCGTGGGCCTGGCTTGGTGCCTCGCCGAATGTCTCGGCAAACCAGGCGATCGTGTCAGCGTCGATGACGTCATTCTTGGCCAGTCGCCCAGCGGACTGGGCGAAGTGGCGCACCCGCTTGGGATCAACAATACGAACTTCGATATCCTTCTCGCGCAGCGCCTCGGCCCATTCGCGCTCATATCCTCCGCTTGCCTCCATCACTGCCTTGGTCACCTTGTGCTTGCCAAGCCAAGTGATCAACTGCCGACGTCCCTCCGCGGTGCTTGCGAACGTTTGCCGTTGAGACAGCGCGCGAATGCTCACATCCGCCTTGTCCTTGGCGACATCGATTCCCGCGACAACGAGATCATTTTGTGCCATCATCCAGCTCCCTTCCTTGCTCGGTTCGGGCTCTAAGCCCATGCAACTGTTCGGGTTGAGGAAGACACCGGGTCTGTCCCACGCTCCCCGTCAGGCTCTTGCGGCCTTTGAGCACGAACGGGCTCAGATCCAGCGACGGGCGGCTGGTCAGAGCCGCCCGTTCGCACATTCTGGCAGATTTTGCGGACACAAGAGCGCGCTATAAGCCGTAAACCATTGCGCAGGGAAGGCCGGAATGTTTCGGTGTACCTGTGTGACTACGCGCGCGTTTTTTTCATTTCTGCGCGCGAGGCTGCGGGTGCATTGGGCACCTGGTTTTC
>JBATYU010001077.1:0-7816 GCA_049674245.1 Bradyrhizobium sp.
ACTAGACCGTCACCTGCGTTCCCACTTCGACCACCCGTCCGCTCGGAATCTGGAAATAGTCGGTGGCGTCGTTGGCGGTCCGGCTGAGCCAAATGAAAAGGTGATCCTGCCAGCGCGGCATGCCGGAATGGGCCGCGGGCTTGAGCGCACGGCGCGAAAGAAAGAACGACGTCGACATGATGTCGAATTGCCAACCGAGCTTGCGTGCGATCGCCAGCGCCTTTGGTACGTTGGGGGATTCCATGAATCCAAACCGCAAGGTGACCTTGGAGAAGGTCGCGCTGATCGGCTCCAACCTTACCCGTTCGGCCGGATCGATGCGCGGCGTCGGCGCGGTCTCAATGGTGAGAATGACATTCTTCTCGTGCAGCACCTTGTAGTGCTTCAGACTATGCATCAGCGCGGTCGGCGCGCTGACTGGGTCACTGGTCAGGAACACGGCGGTGCCGGAAACCCGCTGCGGCGGGCGTTTCTCCAGCATCGCCACGAGATCGGCCAGCGGAAACTCCAGCTTGCGCGATTTATCGAACAATAGTCGGCTGCCGCGCCGCCAAGTGTACATCAACAGCATGACGAAGGCGCCGAGCGCCAGCGGTACCCAGCCGCCTTCCCAGACCTTCAAGAGGTTCGCCGCAAGGAAGGTGAGATCGAGAAACAGGAACGGCGCGATCAATGCGGCGGCGGCGAAAGGCGACCACTTCCAGACTTTCCAGATCACGACGAAGCCCATCATGCCCGTAACCACCATGGTGCCGGTCACGGAAATGCCATAGGCCGACGCCAGCGCGCTCGACGAGCGGAACATCAGCACCAGCAGCATCACCGCGATCAGCAGCAGCCAGTTGACGCGCGGAATGTAGATCTGGCCGTAATGGGATTCCGAAGTGTGGCGGATTTCAAATCGCGGCATCAGCCCGAGCTGTATGGCCTGACGCGTCAGCGAATAGGCACCGGTGATCACGGCCTGGCTTGCGATCACGGTTGCGACCGTCGCCAGGGTGACCATCGGGATCAGCGCCCAGTCCGGAAACATCAGGAAGAACGGGTTTTCGACCGCCTTGGGATCGGTGATGACGAGAGCAGCCTGCCCCATATAGTTCAGCGCCAGCGACGGCAGCACGATGAACAGCCACGCGGTCTGGATCGGCCGTTTGCCGAAATGGCCGAGGTCGGCGTAAAGCGCCTCCGCACCGGTGACGGCGAGGAAAACGGCTCCGAGCGTGACGAAGCCGATAATGCCGTGATGGACCATGAACGAAACGGCATAAAGCGGGTTCAGCGCCAGCAGCACCTCGGGCTGCCGCCAGATCGGCGCGATCGCGGCAATCGCGATCACGCCGAACCAGACGCACATGATCGGCCCGAAAAAAGCGGCGACACGCGCGGTGCCGCGCGACTGGACCGCAAACAGCGCCAGCAGAATGATCACCGTCAACGGCACCACATAGGGATCGAGCGCCGCGGTGACGAGCTTGATACCTTCGATGGCGGAGAGCACCGACAGCGCCGGCGTGATCACGGCGTCGCCGTAGAATAGCGCGCCGCTGATGATCCCGAGCAGCACGATCGCGCCGGCGCTGTGGGCAACGCCGCGCTGCGCCAGCGCCATCAATGCCAGCGTGCCGCCCTCGCCGTTATTATCCGCGCGCAGCAGGATCAGGACATATTTAAGCGTCACCACGATAATGAGCGCCCACAGGATCAGGGAAAGCACCCCGAACACGGCCTGCGTGGTCGCGGTTCCGCCGGGCCCGCCGGCCGCCATCACGGCTTCGCGCAACGCATATAGCGGGCTGGTGCCGATATCGCCGTAAACGACGCCAATGCTGCCCACCGTCAACGCGCCGAAGCGGGCGGTGGAAGGCGCGTCGCCATGTCCATTGGCCGCCGTCGTTTCCGGGGCGGGAGCTACCGCATCGCTGGTCAAGCTTTAAGGCCTCAAATGCGTTCGGCACAATGGCAAAGCGAGGCGGCTTATAGCCCCGCATTTCAACCATAGCCAAGCCTATTTTTGGGTCCCACACTATGCAAAAATGCATATAATTTGCGATAGCGATGCGTCGGATCGCAAATTCTTTAGATTGCGATTTTCAGATGGTCACTTGTCAGATGGTCACTTGGGTGCCGACTTCGACGACCCGCCCGGTCGGAATCTGAAAATAGTCGGTGGCGTCATTGGCCGCGCGGCTGAGCGCGATGAACAGGTGGTCCTGCCACAGCGGCATTCCCGACTGCGCCGAAGGTTTTAGCGAGCGCCGCGACACGAAAAACGACGTCGACATGATGTCGAACTGCCAGCCGAGCTTGCGCGCGATCACCAGCGCCTTCGGCACGTTCGGCGATTCCATGAAGCCGAAGCGCAGCCGGACGGTCGAAAATTTGTCGCTGATGGTTTCCATCTTGACCCGTTCCGACAGGTCGACGCGCGGGGTCTGCGTGGTCTCGATGGTGAGGATCACATTGTGTTCGTGAAGCACCTTGTTGTGCTTGAGATTGTGCAACAGCGCCGTCGGCACGAAACTCGGATCGCTGGTCAGGAAGACCGCGGTGCCCTTGACGATATGCGGCGGACGCTTTTCGAGGCTCTTGATCAAATCTACCAGCGGCACTTCGGTGCGCCGGGTCTTGTTGATCAGGATCACCGAGCCGCGCCGCCAGGTCCAGATCATGATCGCCATGCCAAGGCCGAACAACAGCGGCACCCAGGCGCCTTCGAACAGTTTCAGGAGATTGGCGCTGAAGAAGGTCATGTCGACGACGACGAACGGCAGGATCAGCGCGGCTGCGCTCGCCACCCGCCAGTTCCACAATTTCCAGATCACCACGAAGCCCATGATCCCGTCGGCGACCATGGTGGTGGAAACGGCGATGCCGTAGGCGGACGCGAGACCGCTAGAGGTGCGGAACAGCAGTACCAAGAGCAGCACGCCGATCAACAGCAGCCGGTTGACGCGTGGCAGATAGATTTGTCCGGCATGCGTCTCCGAGGTATAGCGAACCTCGAAGCGCGGCAGCAGGCCGAGCTGCACGGCCTGGCGGGTCACCGAATATGCGCCGGTAATCACGGCCTGGCTCGCGATGACCGTTGCCGCGGTCGCAAGCGCCACCAGTGGCAGCAGCAGGATTTCCGGCACCATCCGATAGAAGGAGTTTTCGATCGCTGCCGGAACGGAAAGCACCAGCGCGCCCTGGCCGAAATAATTGATCAAGAGGGACGGCAATACGAAATAAAGCCAGCCGGCCTGGATCGGCTTGCGGCCGAAGTGGCCGAGATCGGCATAGAGCGCCTCGCCGCCGGTCACAGCCAGAAATACCGCGCCGAGCGTCACCAGGCCGATCGTGCCGTGCGAGAGCAGGAATTGAATGGCGTAGTAAGGATTGATTGCGGCAAGCACCGACGGATCGTCGCTGATGTGGACGAAACCTAAGATAGCCAGGCTCGCGAACCAAGCGACCATGACAGGGCCGAAGGCGGATGCGACGCGCGCCGTCCCACTGCTTTGGACCGCAAACAGCACGACCAGGATGAAGATCGTCAGCGGCACCACGTAGTGCTCGAGCGCTGGCGTTGCGAGCTTTAGACCTTCGACCGCCGACAGCACCGAAATCGCCGGCGTGATCATGGAATCGCCGATGAACATCGACGCCCCGATCACGCCCAACGCCAGCATCGGCCAGCTCCGGCGGCCCAGCGCGCGTTGCCCGAGCGCCATCAGCGACAGCGTGCCGCCCTCGCCATTGTTGTCGGCACGCAGCAGCAAGAGGACGTATTTGGCGGTGACGACGATCACCAGTGCCCACAGGATCAGCGAGAGCACCCCGAGAACCATGATGCGGGTCACCGGCTGACCTTGCGCCGCGCCGGCCACCGCCTCGCGAAACGCGTATAATGGCGAGGTTCCGATATCGCCAAAGACCACGCCGATGCTTCCGAGCGCCAGGGACCAGAAGCCCGAAGTGACCGGTGCATCATCGGCTTCGGTTGATGTGGCGCTGATGGCCATTGGCTGGGAAAACACTCGATCGGTGGGTTTATCCGGGCCGCTATCGACGTTTCCCGAATGCCTGTCAATCGATCCGCCATCGCAGCGCGGGCGGCGCTGAAGGATGTCGGTAACACCACGCGACAGCGGTAGGATGCCGCGATGCCACGGTATTATGGTAGTCGGCGTTAGGGCTTCAGGTCGGGCGGCAATGGCGGGTCTTCGCGCATCAGCGTGATGGTCACGCGGCGGTTCGCCGACAGCGAGGGATCGTCGGGAAACAACGGCTGCGTGTCGGCCTTGCCCGAGACCGCGAAGATGTTGGCCGCAGGCAGCCCTTCCTGCTCGAGGATCCGGCGAACCACGTTGGCGCGATCGGCCGAAAGATCGAACGCGCCGTACTCGCTTCGCGTCGGCACGAAGTCCGCCGCGGTGTGACCGACGATGGAGACGCGCAACGGCGTTGCCTTGAGCGGAACGGCGAGCTTTTCGATCAGTCGGCGGGTGCGCTCATACGGGACCTTGGAACCCTCGGCGAACATCGACCGCCCGTCCTGATCGACAATCTCGAGATTGAGCCCCTGCTTGGTCTCTTCGAATATGATGTTCTTGGAGATTTCGGTCAATTCCGGCAGGTCCTGCAGGGCCTGCCGCAGCGACGCCGAGGCCAGCGCGAATTCGCGGTCGACCTTCAGACGCGCGCCGGCATTTCGGTTGCGGTCCTGCTGGTCCGGGGTCGGCGTGTTCGAGGCTTCCTCGGGATCGATATGCGCGGTGTTCTTCAGTTTGGGGCGCGTCGGAAGCCCGTCGGATTCGATGATTCCGGAATAGCGCGCCTCGGTCTGCACGCCGAATGCGTCCCGCATCGAGCCCGCGACAATTTTGAGCTTTTGCTGGTCCTGGTTTGAGAAGGCGACGAGCATCACGAAGAAGCTCATCATCAAGCCCATGAGGTCGGCAAAGGACACGTACCAGCCGTGCCCCCCGCCATGCCCGTCGCCACGTTTTTTCTTGGCCATTGCTTGCTTTCCCGACCGCCGTCACCTGCCCGATCAGGCCGGTACCGGCTCGCCTTCTTCGGCGCGGTGCTTTTCCGGCAAGTAAGCCAGCAACATTTCGCGGACCAGCGTCGGGCTTTTGGAATCCCGGATCATCAGGATGCCATCGATGATCAGCGTGCGATTGGTCTCCTCGTCGAGCAGCTTGCCATGCAGCTTGTCGGCTATCGGCAGGCAGAACAGGTTCGCGATCACCGCGCCGTAAAGCGTCGCCAGCAAGGCGGTCGCCATGAACGGACCGAGTTTGGAAGGATCGGTCATATTGGCGAACATCTGCACCATGCCGATCAACGTGCCGACCATACCGAACGCCGGCGTGCAGTCGCCGATGGCGCGGTAGATCTTGCTGCCCTCGTCGAGATGCATCAGGAAGTTGTCGCGGTCCCGCTCGAGATTGTCGCGGATGAATTCGAGATCGTAGCCGTCGGCGACAAAGCGGATTCCCTTGGCCAGGAACGGCTCATCGGTTTCGACCTTTTCCAGGCCGACCGGTCCCTGTTTGCGTGCGATTTCCGCGATGCGGGCAAGTTCGTCGACTAGATCGCGCGCGGTCAACCGGCTCATGGTGAAAGCGTACTTCGCGCCGAGCGGCAAACCGTGCAGCATGACGCCGAGCGGAAAACGGATCATGGTGGCGGCTATCGATCCGCCGATGACGATGATGACAGCATGCTCGCTGATGAACATGTGAATATCGCCGCCCATCAGCATTATCGACGCAACGACGACGGTGCCGAACACGAGCCCAACGCCCGTCATGATATCCATGGGAGACTCCAACGCGCACGCACATCGCCACCCATGCCGGGAGGCGCGGCCCGTTCTGAGCCGCCGATGGCGACCCTACGTCGGCGCCATTAAAGACGCGTAAAGGATAAGCGTCCGAATGCGCGTTTCACGGCAAGGCGCAGGCAGAGGACCGACGATGCGGCCGATCGGCCGGCATTCCCGGCACGATCTCAACCTTCCGCTAACCATAAAGGGCTTGCGCCCCGCCAAGCCTGTCAGGCCGACAAGCCCGTGAGCTCGAGGCTGAGCGCGCGCAGCCGCTTGCGGGCGGCGGCGTCATAGGCCTGCGGGTTGGCTTTCGCCTCGCTCATGCCGTTGAAGAACAGGCCGCTCTTATCGGCGACATCGTCGCCGGTGGCGAGATGCAGGATCGCCGCACCGCCCTGCTCGACCGTGGAGATCGGAGTGATACCTCCCGCGCGCACCATCGTGGTATTCATGTAGGTCGCCGGATGCAGCGAATTCACGGTGACGCCCGATCCCCTCAGATCCTCGGCGAGATCGATGGTGAACATGATCTGCGACAGCTTGCTCTGGGCGTAGGCGCGCGAGCCATTATAGCCCTTGGTGATCATCAAATCGTCGAAATCGATCGGATGCTGGCCGAGCGAAGCGACATTGACGATGCGCGAGGGCGCGGCTGCCTTGATCAGCGGCAGCAGGAGATGATCGAGCAGGAATCCGGAGAGATAGTTCACCGCGAACCGCAATTCGTAGCCATCGGCGCTGGTTTGCCGTCCGGGCCCGTCGTTCTGCGAGCCGATCCCGGCATTGCTGATGAAGACGTCGAGCCGCTTGTGATCGGCCATCACGGCATCAGCCAATTGGCGCGCGCCTGATAGCGACGACAGATCGGCTTGGTAGAAGGTCGGCGCGGCGTGCCCGTCGCGCTTGATGTCATCGGCGAGCGCCCGGGCGCGTGCCGCGTCGCGGCCGTGGATCAACACCTTGGCGCCGCGAGAGGCGAGTTGACGGGCAACATAGCGCCCGACGCCATCGGTCGAGCCTGTTATCAAGATCGTCTTGTCGTTCACGTCCATCGCAATGAACCTTCAAATTATCAGTGAATCTCGGCCGACCGCTTCAGCGCTTCCTTCAGCTTCTCGAGCGAAAAATCTTTGGCTCGGGCGATTTCAAGGATCGGCGTCTCGCGCCGGCCACAGAGTTCGGCCGCGTCAGGCAGTTTGGCGGCAATGTCGGTCGGAATCACGATGGCGCCGTGACGATCGGCGTGAACGAGATCGTCCGATCGCACGGTCATGCCGGCGACGCGGACTTCGCCGCCAAAACTTTCGGCATGCACCCAGGCATGCGACGGTCCGATCGAGCCGGCCAACGCCTGGAAGCCCGGCGCCCATTGCGCGATATCGCGGATCGAGCCGTCGGTGACGACGCCGAGGCAGCCCAGCGCCTTGTGCACGTTGCTTTGGACCTCACCCCAGAACGCGCCGTAGCCGACGTCGGCGCCATCGATGTCCTGGATTACGGTGATGCGCGGACCAAAGCCGGTGCCGACATATTCGTAATAGGCGATCCGCCGCTTGGCTTGCTCGGCGGCCGGCAGGCCGGACTGCAGTACCGAGCGGATCGTCACCGTGCGCGCGTAACCGACCATCGGCGACAAATCCGGAAACGGGCACACCAGCGGCTTCGTCGTGTAGCCGATCAGCCGCCGCTCCGGGGCGACGATCTCCATCGCGTTGCAGATGGTCGGCGTGTCGTAGCGCGCCAGCGCTTCAAGCAGGGATGGTGGTAGCGGCGCTTTGGTGGAATCTGTCACGGCGTTCTCTCCCGATGGTTGCCGCGGCTGTTTCTTGAAGCCGTGTGTCAACGGCCGTATAGCCGAGATTGGGTGCCAACCCAACTCACCTATCGCTCATGGCAGCTATTTCAGCCTAGTGCAGCCGATCCGGCCGATCGTCCTCGGACGCATCGGAGATCGCCGGCGCAAACGGCGACGCCGGATTTGCCGGCACGACGCCGGCC
>JBATYU010001078.1:0-3592 GCA_049674245.1 Bradyrhizobium sp.
CATGTCCATCTCCTCTGAGTGGAATCCCCAAGAGGAACGCCTCAATCACGGCGCCGTTCCACCAGAAATTGGCGCTTGTCGTCGACACGAATGAAACTCCCAGTCGGAACTCAAAGCCAGTTTCACCCTGAAGCTCAAGCCAGCGATAACATTTCGAACGCCCGGCGGAACATTTTCAAGCCGATTCATTTGCGCTTTCACGCGGGTGCCGGACTTGGCGCCGCTCTACGGCGTCATGCTCCTACAAAAGAAGATTCGTCGAAGCGGCATGATCGAGCGATGAGGCGGGCTGTGCATTACCCGCATTCGCTTTCGTCCGCCGTCGGCGCTGCGTTACCGGCAGAAGTGCCGCAACCCGTCCTCGCCAACATACCAGGTGCCCGGTTCACAGCCACCGCTGAAATAGGCATAGGCTCCAGGTGCGGTCACGATCGCTGCGCCCGGGACAATGGCTACATAGCCGGGACCGTAGTCGCCGTCATAGCTGCCGTACTGCCCGCGCGAGGTGCCGCGCACGCCATAGCCACCGGTGAGGTAATCGACAAATGGATGCGTCTGACCTAGCGCGCCAGGTTCCTGGGTCGCTTCCTGAGCCATTGCTGAGGTCGCAACCGCACCGGAAAGGATCGCTGCCGCGCTCATAAGTTTCAATCCTGTCATCCGTTTCCTCCTTCATCGTAACGCGAGGCGAACACATTGCGGAAACAGAGGTTCCCTTGGCGCTGGAGCGGCCGCCGTTCAAACGGCCGTTAGGATCGATCCGGAAAGCGCATTCTGCGGAAACTCTGCTGCTATTCGAGCGTTCGCCTTGGCAGACAGCAGTGGTAACCATGCCGTTTTCGTTGGGCTCATGCCTTTTGGGAGTTGGAACCGTCGTGGGCGCGCTCGCGTTCGGCTTGGGCAGCGGTGTACTCCTGACGAATACTGCCATGAAGGAACCCGCGGCAGCGCCAACAAGAGTCGAGCGGGTTGAACGGACGGGTTTCTGGCTCGGTCGGAAGAGCCGCATTTCGATCTGTTCCCGACGCCAAGTCCGCCTCCGTTCGCTCGTTCGTACGATTGGGCGCCTTTTGATCGCGACGATTGATGGTTCGGTTGCCGGTCGCATTCGGCAACAGATCGGGACGCGACCGCGATGCGAGTCAAGTCGACCAAAGCAACGCGATTTGTCGCCATTCCTATCAGCTAACCGGTCCCGCGCCCAAATCCGCGGAAACATTTGAAGATCTTGATGGCTTGAAAATGCCGTCGACAACGTCAAATGTGATGGGATGAACGATGGATCCGCAACATTCGATGTAGCCGTGGTCGGCGGCGGCCCGGCAGGTCTCGCAACCGCCATTGCGCTGGCGCAAGCGGGCGCCACCACGGCGCTGGTTGCCCGCCGCGTGCCTTACGCGGATAATCGCACCACCGCGCTGCTCGGCGGGTCGATCGACTTCCTGGTAGGATTGGCTGTCTGGCTGCATTGCCAGGACAAGGCCGCGCCGTTGCGGTCGATGCGGCTCATCGACGATACCGGCCGTTTGATCCGC
The DNA here is from genome assembly GCA_049674245.1 of Bradyrhizobium sp. Lineage (GTDB taxonomy): Bacteria > Pseudomonadota > Alphaproteobacteria > Rhizobiales > Xanthobacteraceae > Bradyrhizobium. The sequence goes on from JBATYU010001078.1 coordinate 1,536, forward strand.
GCGCCCGAGGTCAGCTTCTCTTCCGACGAGATCGGCCTCGACGCTTTCGGCTACAATATCGAGAACAGCGCGTTGATTGCGGTGCTGGAACAACGGGCTGTGGAATTGCCAGGCCTGACCCGGTTCGATGACGAGGCCGATACGATCGACCCCGACGATGCGATCGTCGCCATCCAGACCGGCAGCGGAAAAAGATTGTCCGCGCGCCTTGTCATCGGCGCCGACGGACGGCAATCGCGCTGTCGCGAGGCCGCCGGTATTACAGTTCGCCGCCGTGAACTCAATCAGGCGGCGCTGACCTTCAACGTCAGTCATGCGCGGCCGCATCGCGATGTCTCGACCGAGTTTCATACACCGCAAGGTCCCTGCGTGTTTGTGCCCCTGCCCGGCGATCGCTGCAGCGTGGTGTGGGTCGCCCGTTCAAAGGAGGCCGAGCGGCTGTTTTTGTTGAGCGACGATGAATTGTCCGAGGCGGCCGAGCGGCAATCGCATTCGATTCTCGGGCGTGTCCGCGTCGAAGGTGGACGTCACCTCTTTCCGCTTGCGATCGAGCGGGCCGCTCAGTTTGCGCAACGTCGCGTCGCCCTGGTCGGCGACGCCGCGCATGTGATCCCCCCGATTGGCGCGCAGGGCCTGAACCTGGGATTGCGCGACGCCGCCGATATCGCCGGCATCGTGCGGGAGGCATTGGCGTCGGGCGAGGACCCTGGCGCGCCGCAATTGCTCAAGCGCTACGATTGGGCACGGCGTGGCGATGTCATGAGCCGCACTTTCGTGATCGATTGGGCGAACCGCTCGCTGCTGCACGATTTCCTGCCGTTGCAATCGCTGCGCGCGGCCGGATTGCATTTGATCGGTTCGGTCGGCCCGATCAGGCGGTTTGCGATGCGCGAGGGGCTGGCGCCGTCCTGGCGATCTACGCCTAAGGATTACGGGTTAAATCGGGCCGCCACCCCTAGCAACGGCCACAATGATGGTCTATTCGACAAGGCATGATCAAGGCGAGAACCGCAAAATTCCAGATCGGGCAGATCGTGCGTCACCGGGTGTTTTCGTTCCGGGGCGTGATCTTCGACATCGATCCGGAATTCAACAATACCGAGGAATGGTGGCTGTCGATCCCCGAAGAGATGCGGCCGCACAAGGATCAGCCGTTCTACCATTTGCTCGCGGAAAATTCAGAACAGGAATACGTCGCCTATGTTTCCGAGCAAAACCTTTTGCCCGACGATTCCGGCGAGCCGATCCGGCATTCGCAGGTCGCCGAAATTTTCGTGAAGGACAAATCCGGCAGCTATCGCCCGCGCAATCCTTCGCTCAACTGATTCCGTCAATCAAGATTTTCCGTCATTGCGAGGAGCAAAGCGACGACCCGCCGTCGCTCGCTATGCGAGCTATGGCGGGCTTGGAGTCCGCCGAAGCGCCCTTGCGCGTAGGCGGAAGCAATCCAGCTTGCGGTGGCCGCCCATGGATTGCTTCGCGGAGCCTGTCATCTCTACGCGAGCGCTATTGCGCTCGTCGGGGGCGCGCATTCGCGCGACCCGTTGGCTCGCAATGACGACTGAACAAAAAAGGCGCCGGAGCAGGCGCCTTTTTGTTGTCGGCTGCGATCGACCGGCTGTTACTGCTTGGCTGCAGCGCCACCCCCTGGCTGGGTGGACTCGAGCTTCTTGCGCGCTTCCTCGGCGCGCTTCTGCAGCTCTTCCTGCAGCTTCTTCTGGTTTTCCTCGAACACTTTCGGATCGGTCGGCGGCCCGTCATAGGCCTTGGCAAAGCCGCTGCCGCCGGTTTCCTGCAGCGGCAGCGGCAAGGTCAGCGGCGCGCCGTTCGCGTTGATCGCCTGCACCACCAGATTCTGCCCCCTCTTCATATTGGCGAGCATTTCCGGGGTCACTTCGTAATCCGACATGCAACCGTTGGCGAAGCAGATCACGTAAGGCGACTGCGCAGGCGCATTGTTGTCAACGATCACGCGGGTTCCGTGCACGAGCTGCATGCCGAGCGGCAGCGTGACGCGCAGGATCTTCTTGGGTTCGCCTTCCGGCTCGATAATGACG
>JBATYU010001079.1:0-2425 GCA_049674245.1 Bradyrhizobium sp.
GCACGATCTTGCCCTTGATGACATCGTCGTAGAATTTCAGCGTTTTGCCATCCTGAGTGACGACGGGCAGATTGGGGAAGTAATCCGCTCCCCGTTGATAGCTCTCGGCTTCAAGCGGGCCCCGCGCCGATATGATCACGGCCGCGAACGCCACGATGACCGTCAACAGCCTTCGTCGCATCTGTCCCTCCACGACATGGCGCCGAAGGATGTCTCTCGATATCCTTCGGCGCATCGCATCGGTCATCGTCTGCTAATGGCCCCCTCCGCCCCCGCCGCCGCCCCCTGACGACATTGTGGCGATCTGCGACGGGGTTGTGCTGGTTGTTGCTTCTGGCAGGACTTCCGGCGTCGTGAAGACCACGCCGTCGGGCGTCGGATTCGGGGTCGCGGTGATCGCGGTCTGCGGCGATCCGGCCACCCCGCTGAGCAGCTGGATGCGCATCAATAAGGCGAAGTCCTCATGCGCCGTGTTGTGGCAATGGTTGACGTAGGATCCGCCATATTCCCCGAACTGGATCTGGAATTGCACCCGACCCGAGGGGCGCAACCGCCAGACGTCCTTTCGCTGCATCAGTTCCGTCGCGGGGATGGTATCGCTCCCGCGGTTCATGGTGATGCCTTCCTCGAAATGCAGATGGATCGGGTGATCCCAACCTCCGCCTTCGTTGATGTAGGTCCAGTGCTCGACGTCCCCCGCCTTCGGGTATACGAGCGAGACCCGGTTGGCGTTCATGGAGTGGGCCTGACCTCCATTGACGATGAGGCTCCACGGAAACGATGCGCTGTCCGGACAATCAGGGATGCATTGACCATTGGACCCGCGCGAGTCGCCATTACCAGACCTGCCCCATTGGACGACCCGTTCTCTCACCGGGGTGACGATTGGGATTTGCTCGGTCAGGACGTTCTGCACCACGCTGCGGTCGGGGTCCGTTGCGTGGAGGATGACGCCTGGGACGTCCACGCTTTGAACTTGACTGACGATTCGGAATTGCAGGATTCCACCGACGGCCGCGTCGCTTGAACTGCCTGCGAGGGCATTCTTCAGTGAGAGTTGTCCGTCCGGCTTGCGCCCGCTGGTCTGCTGCAGCGTATTCACCAGCGTGAGACGGTCGCCGACCTTGAACTTTGAGAAGTCGACGATGATGTCGTAGCGCTCGGCGGTGCCCTGCTGATCGAGCGAGGTCAGAGAAATCGGGTTGACAAACAGGTTGCCGTCATTGGCGATCTGGAGGAACTGCACGGCGTTTCCGTTCGGATCGGCAATCTGCAACTGGATGAACCGCGACATGTCGGCGTTCAGGATGCGGAACCGGTACTTGCGCGGCAGCACTTCCATGAACGGCGCGTAGGCCATGTTGACCAGCGGCACGTCGCCCAGGAATCCGTCGGTGTCGAAGATATCGAAGAAATATTGGCCGTTCGGATCGAAGGCCGCGTCCGACACGATGAGGTTTACGTCGAAATCGAGGTTGCCGGAATCCAGCAGAGAGCCGCTGGGCAGCCGCAGATTCACTCCGTCGTTGAGCGCCTCATTGCCACGGTCTTTACCGCTGTAATAGCTGATCATGCCAAGGTTGCCCTTATAGACGTCTTCGGCCGTAAAGAAGAAGCGGTGGTCGTGGGCCCACATCGTGCCCTGAAGCTCGCGGAAATCACCCGCCACATTGACAAGGCCGCCATTGCCGTTTGGTCCTGACGCACGAGCATCCGTCGCCTGGGTATTGATCTTGTCGCGCCGCGCCAGCGTCGTACTCCAGCGATAATCGTAGAACGTGCCGGGGAAGTGGTGGACGTTCGCCGCGCCGTCGCTCTCGGCGCCGTTGTGGGCATTGTGAAAGTGCAGCTGGCTCTCGTTGCGGCCGAAGCCGTTGTTCTGCGAGCGGTCGACCGGCAGGTTGTTGTAGATCCGGGTGAGGATGGGTTCGCCATACCGCCCCTTGATCAGGAACGGAGGCAACGTCCCGACGGCGGTTGTGCCCCCGGTGTTGGTTCGGCCCGTGCCATAGGTCCAGACGCTGTTCGGTTGCTGCGCCGGGAAATTGGGGTGGAAACTGGAGTTCGGCGCGACCGGACTCAACGACATCACATAGCCGACCTTGGGGAAGAATTCGTTCCAGCGCTGATGCGCAAAGATCTCTCCCGGCGGGCGGCCCTCGATCGGACCTCTTCCGGTGACCGGATTCTTGAATTGCGGGTCGTTCGGGTTGGCGGTGAAGTCGGTGTGGTACGACAACCGTCTGGCCGGCCGTGTCTCGCCCGTCGCCGCGGGAAAAGCAGCGTCGCCAGCCGAAGCGGAGTCAGCGGAGGCGACGCGGGTTAGCGGTTGCGGCGTCTGAAGCCGCAGCCGGGGCATGGGCTGGGTGAACTTCTGGGCGCCGAACAGGGGGCTGGGCGGCGTACCGGTCGGAACGCCATCGGC
>JBATYU010001080.1:0-3880 GCA_049674245.1 Bradyrhizobium sp.
ACTGAAGATGGAGATCAGCTGCGTCGCGGAAGAGGATTGAAAGACGCGTCTCGTCGGCGGTCATAAACCGCTGCTGGGAAGGACCCATTTGAACACCCCCAACCAACCCAAAATGGACGCTACCTAATGTCGGACAGCGGAAACCGTTCCAAGCACCGTTGGAATAGAAAATGTCGCAGGGATTGGCCACGACAAAAAAAGTTTCAGGGTCCCCGATCCTCATTTGCAACGCGGCAGCGGCCCTTACATGATCTGGGGTAACAAAGCCAAGACGCATTAACGCTTGTATGAAGGCCGATGGCCGTTTTCATTTTCACCTGCCCCGACACATCGATGAAGGTCCAGCATTGGCTGGACGATGACGATGACGCGTCCGACAACGAGTATGAAGGGATCACCTGTCCAGCCTGTACCGGATTGCACTTTATCAACCGAAAGACTCGGAAGTTATTCGGTCAGAACGAAGAGTAAGGCCGCCCTCAGTTGGCGGCCTCTTCATATTAAGCCAAGCCCGCGATGTCTTTTCATGGCACGAACGGACATGGCGAGACCCGGAGCAGAAGTTCTAGCTTCAGCTCACGGCGGGCCCACTGTTCCATTGGGCTCCATGGGAACGATCAACGGTCGGGGAGGTTATGTCCGTGGGCCAGGTTCTCCACATTGGGAGGATGCTGTGCGTCAGTCCCTTAGAATGTTTGCCGCGATGATCATGATGGCTTCCGGCGTTGCGGCCCATGCTGAACAGACCGACTATGACCCGGCCAAGGTCAGCGACAGCCTGAAGGCGATCTTCCAATTCGGCTCGGTCTCGACCACGAACGCGATGAACGCCAACACGGTCACGCTGCTTACCGGCACGATCGGCGGCACCTATGTGCAGTTCGGTGCAGACCTCGCTTCCGTGCTCGACGACGACGGTAAGCTGCGCGTCCTGTCGATCATCGGTCGAGGTTCGGTGCAGAGCGTCGCCGACGTCCTTTTCCTAAAGGGCGTCGATCTCGGCATCGTGCGCGCCGACACGCTCGACTACCTCGAGAAGAAGGGCTTCGCCCCCGACATCAAGAAGCAGTTCACCTATGTGACCAAGCTCTACCCTGAGGAGATGCAGGTCATCGCACCAAAGACCATCAAGAGTCTGAAGGACCTCGAAGGTAAGACGCTGAGCGTCGACCTGCCCAATGGCGGCACGTTTGTGACTGCACTGACAGTTTTCGAACGGCTCGGGATCAAGGCGAACTTCGTCTATATCGAGCAGCGGATCGCAATGGAAAAATTGAAGAAGGGCGACCTCGACGCCGTCATCGTGGTTGGCGGTAAGCCGTACGTGTCCGTCACCACCTTCAACAATGACGGCCGCTTTCATCTCGCTACGGTGGACTATTCGAAGCCCCTGCAGAGCGATTATCTGCCGGCGACGCTGACTTCGAAGGACTATCCGAACCTGATTCCCGAGGGGGAGACGGTGGAAACGATCGCAGTGCCGTCGGTGCTTGCAGCATACAATTGGGCACCCAACACTGAACGCTATCGCAAGCTGGCTCTGTTCGTGGACGCCTTCTTCACGAAATTCGCCGCTTTGCAGAACCCGCCCTTTCATCCCAAGTGGAAGGAGGTCTCCCTGTCGGCACGGCTCGCCGGCTGGAATCGCCTGCCGTTCGCGCAGCAATGGCTCGACAAGCACGGCGTCGAACCGGTAAAGCGACAACGCTTTGAGGCATTCCTGCAAGAGAACCAAGACGCCGCTAAGATCCAGTCGGAGGCCGACAAGGAAGCACTATTCCGGCGATTTCAGGCCTGGGCGGCGGAGAGTGACGCGCGGGCACAGATGGGCTCGGAGGTGGACTCCAACAAGGTTCGAGACCGGGACCAATCCGCAACGCAAGCTGCCCCTCCACGCCACCCGCCCCGCCGATCGCACCTTGCAAGGCGGGCACTTGGTCGCTTGATCGAGCAAGGCGCGGTAACCGGATGCGAGCACCAGGGCCACCACCGCGACCGTGCCGATCCGGATGGCTGCAACCGTGCAAGCGAGGAACAGTCATGGCTTCGTGTTGCTCAAGGATGGCTAGGCCTGATAAAGCGACCCGCACCGACCGCAGCCGAGTCTTTCGATCAGGAAGTCAAAGACCACGACGGCGGCCAAGAACGCTCAGACAAATCGCATTAGACGATAAGGCCGCCTCTGGCGGCCTCTTTCATTACCTAAGCGCCGAGCAGATTCCAGATCACCGCGAGCGCCGCGATCAGCAGCATTTAGATGATGATGCGGCGGCCGATGCGGTTCACTCCAGAACCTCGTACTCGAACGCCACGCCTTACGGCTTTCAGCCTCTTGTAGGCTGAACTATTCAATCACCGTTGGCTCGCCTGTCTTGCGCTTATTCGCGTTTGCTTCGAGCATCGCTTCGAAAATTATGATGGGTAAGTAAAACACAAGCATGGCAATATCCTCCATGCTACAACAACACTCGGTTCTCCGGGCCGTTCCCAAAATAAACAGCCGAGTTCCTGGAACGCTTTCATCTCTTATCGGACTACCTAGTATTTCTTGACGGGCTTGCGCCGGCCCCAATGATGCTTTTTCCCCGGCTCAAACACGCGCTCGATGTTACGGTTCAATGCCCGCATGACGCCGATCCGGGCGAACATCGTCGGGCCGTGCGATTCCGCGACCAGGATCAGCGCTTCCATCGCTGCCTGCCATTCCGGCGCCGCGTGCTCAGTCTTCGGAAGCTTCGTGATATAGGTCCCGGCATCCTGCAGGGTGACGAGCTTGCGGCGGCGGGGCAACGGTATCGGTTCGTCGAATGCTCGTTTCCAGCCTGTCGCTGCCATCAAGCGACTCTAATTCGCCGTGCTGCCGGCTTTAGCTGGCGGCTTCTTCGCTGTAGGGGTTTTTGCGGCCTTGGGCGCGTCTGTGCTGCGCGCGTTGCCCCACGGGTCGGCAGGGGCTTTGGCGTCCGGGATTTTTTTCAACGATTCCTTGTAGGCTTTCTCGGCAGCTCGTTCCTTTTCGATTTGCTCAGGTGTCTTTGCATCCATCATTTCCTCTAAAGTCTTTGATTTGCTTTGGGCGTAGGCGGGCCCGGCCAGCATCGCGATCATCGCCGCTGGCGCAGAAAACTCTCATGCGAATACTCCCACTATACTTCCCTTCAGCCCCCAGGCACTAGCGGTAGCCCATCGCCGCGACCGGCTTCCTGTCCTGATCGGACTATTCACGAACGATCTCGCTTGATACGTTTAACGCGCGCCTTGAGAAGCGCACACCATTTTTCGAAGAATTTTTATTTATGGGAGATCATCCATGCGTCGTTTGTCACTTGCGATCTTTTCCACGGTGCTCGTCTGCGGGCTATCCTTTGTCTCCGCGCGCCCCGCGCTGGCGGCTGGTTGCGACGTTAGTATTTGCATAAGCAATTGCCAGAAGAGGGGACCCGCGTTCGCCGCCGGAAATGCTTGCACGTCGACGTGCTTGCAGACGATTGATAAACGCAAAAAAGCAGGGCAGTGCAAGTAACGCGCTCTGGCGGCGGCGATTACCTATAGCCCATCATAGCGACCGGCTCCCGGGCCCAATTGAAGTCCGGCCGGACATCACCGCCTCGCTTGCCGCAGCCCTTGCATACGAAGCGCGGCTCCAGATCGGACAGTCGCAGGTGATCAGGCCATTGATCCGCGCTGATCGCGGTCGAGTGGCTGCAGTGAAAGTCCTGGCAATAGACCAGGACGCCGCGGACGCCAGCGGCGCGCATTTCTCTCATTGTGATCTTTTGCGGGCGGGACGGGAGCATGGCCCATTGAAACGCCGCCACCCCGGCTAGGCAATGGTTGGCTCATTAAAAAGGGGCGGCGCAAAGGTCGCCCCTGTCCGTAGTTC
>JBATYU010001081.1:0-4147 GCA_049674245.1 Bradyrhizobium sp.
TGTTCAGCCTAAAGCCACCGCGTCACATTCCGACTCTACCCAGGCTGTGTGAAAACGTGGATTACCCATGTAGCCCAGAAGACCCAAGTCCCTATGAAGCCAGCATTACCTGTGCACCGGCTTGCCCTGCCCGGTCTCCGCCGGGCTCGGCGGGAAAGCCGGTGTCGGCCCAAGTTTCGTGTAAAACGTCCGCTCCAAAATAGAGCGGGACGAATTCTCAACCTCTGTCATCGCCATCAGTCCCCAGCCCAGCAGTCGCAAGAATACGTCGAATCACGCGCGCAGGAAAACCAATTGTCCCAGTTGCAACTAGCGGCGTCGATTTCGGCTACGCACAGTGACCCGACTGCCACAGCCCCGCCGCCTAGAGGCATCCGGGGATGCGGGACGCTGCCGCGCTTCTTGCTCTTCCAACCAATACTTGCCAGCGGCGTCGGCCATCTGTCCCCACCGTCATCGAGACCCAAGTCGTGGCCGATTGTACGGCCGCCGCAAGAGGCAAGGAGCGCGGTGGCGCGATGCCGAAAAAGAACAGCGGCGCGGTCAAACGGCGCGACCAGCAGCCCGCTCGGCCCCGGCGGCGTGGCCTCTCACGCATGATCCGGAACAAAAATGAACCCGCCATTGGCGACGGGTCCCAAGTTTAGGGAGAAGCCCGCATCGTAGGCGATTCGCTCCTGCGTCGTCTGTCGCAATTCCCACACGTCGAGACGAACTTTGATCGCGCGTGGCGACCTTGCCGTGGCCTTGCCGAGCATCTGGTTCTCCGGGCGGCGTTAGAGCGGTGCGGTCTTGACTTCGCGGCATCCATAGCAGCGGAAAACCCTCAGCGCCGTCTTGCTGAGGATTGCTGGGAGCTTGCCGACGTATGCCATCCGCACGCCGCAAACCTCGCATTTGGGCGGTGACGCAAGAGCCGGTGGATGAGCGGCAATGGTCATTGTTGCCGACGACGCCTACGCCGTATTCGGCTCGAATTTATGAAGATCGCCGCCCGTAAAACTACGGCAACCGGCTGATCAACACATCGGTTGCGGCAGCGCGCCGTAGTAAGCGCGGTGAAGCGAGGTCAGCTCCGCCATGCAGCGCTGCATCTCAGCAAGATCACCGGCCCTGCGGGCCGCCTCACATCGTTGGTTGATCTTGGCTTCGGCGACGACAAGCTGTGTGGGTGACATGGGGGCGCTCCAGGTTGCGAGTCAGTTGGTCCGCAAATGGTAAGCCGAGGATATCGCGTCGCAACGCACCGCGCGCAGATGGGACCCGTTGCAGATTTTGGGTCCCTCCAGAAATGCAGCCGCGATTGAAGGTCGGGAGGACAAAAATGAACCGACGTTGCTTTCACCTGCGGCCCCCACCCGGCCGGACGGCTCCCCTCCCAGATCGAGCCGGGCGATGCAGCGGCGATCAGGTCGTCAACCGGTCAAGCACGCGCGCGACCTGCGTCGGGGACCACGTACCACCGCGCGCCGTCTCGATGCCGCCTTCGTTGAGTCCTGCTGCGATGGCGCGCGGTGACGTTGCGCCGCTCGGTTGCAGCTCTTCGATGGATTGGCTTAATGTCGACCGCCCTCGACGCGCCGCTGGCGGGCTCACGCCACTGCCCTAAATCGCTCGAAGCGCAACGCGAGCCGGTCGCGATCTGGTTGGTCCTTGTCGCGTTTTGGCCGGTGGATCGTTCCACCGTTCAGCCGCTTTAAATTCTGAAAAATCCCTTCGATCAAGAAGCGAAATTGATTGCCTTACGGTTTGCTGCATTGCTGAAGCCCATAGTAGCAACCATCGACCGCCGAGGACTGAAGACACATTTCTTGCGAAAACATCTGCGAGATGTTGAGCGATTCTACGGGTTCCTTGACGACTCTAATTTTAACAGCGATGTGGCTTCGAAACTCAAACAGCGGTTTAAAAAGACTCGCGATAAGCTGTTTACATTCCTCCGTTACGATGGCGTTCCTTGGAACAACAACAATGCCGAACACGCCATCAAGGCGTTCGCGAGGCTTCGAGACGTAATCTCAGGATTATCTACAAAAAAGGGGGTTGACGAATACGTCACTCTTCTCAGCGTATCCGAGACTTGCAAGTACCGTGGAATCGATTTTCTTGACTTCCTCCGATCGGGCGAAAGGGACGTGGCACTGTTCGCACCCAGCCGCCGCAGATCAAAATGATGAAGATCAATCTCTCGCGATGGTGCAACCGGCGGAGCGCAAAGAAAACTTCATTTGGAAATTGGAGTCGCAATGCCTGCTCTGCACTGCACGTGGGCGCCGAGCCGCGCCAGCGCATGCAGCGTGCCTCCGCCGGTCAGTGCCGTGCCTTCCAACGCGGATCGGGCAGCGCGCCGCCGATATGCCGATCACGATCCGAAAAAATGAAAGACGGCCATGAAACGGCGGCATCCAACTTCGTCAGCTCGCCTTGGTAGTCTACTTGTCGCGAAGCCGCGCGTTGACTTGTTTTAATCGTTGCTCGAGCATTTTCGTCTGGGCTTTAATCTTGGCTCTGAGCGTCGCCAAGACCTTCTGGTGCAGCTCCCACAACTCATTAATTGACAATAACTCCAGGTCATTCTTGCTGCGCGCCATGACGGCCCCCAATCGGTCGACCGTCCCTGCCTGCCTCGTGTTGTGAAATCTAGTCGGTTTGCAAACAACCAGATTGCCACCCCGCAGAAGGCGACGAACCAAAAAACCGAAAGCCAGAAAAGGGCGTCGTCTCGGTTCATCGCAGGGTTGACGGTTGATTGGCCGCGAAATGCAGTGCGCGGCGGGACTGATGGGCTACCTGAACTCCTGCACCCAGTCTTGTTATTGCTCGCCAATGAATTGGGTTTTGCCGCCATGCTGCCAAGAGCCAGCCCAAGGCGGGTCCCCTTGCCGGAAAATGCGCGGCGTTTGAGGGAGAGAGGGTTCTAAAATTCGAGAGAGTCCCAAACCAATCCCTGGATGGTCCTCTCACAGCCCAGCAGCTAGATTGAATGGCTGACTGATCCGCAGGGCTCATGGGTAATGATCGTGTGCCCGCGCAAGCACCCTTCATGTTTCTGGGCGTAGGCAAGCACCACCATGAAAATCAAAACTACGAGGACGCATCCGGTCACGACGTTCTTGATCATGGCTGCCACTCCACAGGTTAGTAGGCGACCGCGCGGCAAGGATGATGAACACCACCGGCGCTGCCGTCAATGCGCCGCACCCGGAACAGCCAGTCCCTCGGAAAAATTCCAAAAAAAAACGGCGGGTCCCATCCGCAGTTCTCGCCACGAGACATGCCGCCGGGAAAACGGGTCCCGATGCAGACGATGAGGGACCAAGAAAAAAAGGTGGTCGGGTTTTATACGCGGCCCCCGGCCTCCTTCCGGACCCAGTCAGAAACCGGAGGTCGCGGTCGGTGCGATGCCGGTGACGGCGCGGTGCGAGGCGATGCCGACGTGTCCCATGATCTTTAATCATGGGGTCGCGGGTTCGAGTCCCGCCGCGCTCACCAAGCCAATCAAATACTTAGCTGAAAATCGGCCTAGTGCGGAGAAAATATTTGAGCATAGCGTCACCAGCAGTGCCAATCGTTCAGATGTTCGGCCCGTTAGTTCGCGTGCATGTTTTCGAATTCACAACACAAGATAGCACCCCCCGGACACGTGCTGAAAGACCCTAAAAACGAGATAGTGGTGAGCGGCAGAAACGAGGTTCGCTTTGGAGGCGGCATGCAGCGGGTGCCTTCGCATAAAACTGTCGCCGGCTGGTCCCGCCCCTTCGACGATCCGATCCCACTGCCCCGCGGGCGCTAGTTCGTCACGCTCAAGGATGCCGGCACCTACATCACAAAGCTTCCAAAGGCCGAACACGCCGCGCCGGAATGGCAAGCGGCACTGGGAGCCCTGATCCTGGTCGCAACACACGGCCTACTACCCAAATCCATTTGGGTAGTCCCGCAAACGGCCCTGCCCCCTGCCAGCGAACCGGTCCACGCTTATTGAGTTTCGGGGAGGTGCGATATGGAGTTCGAGCTCAAGGGCGCGCTGAAAAAGTATCGTCGGATACGATCATGGCGACGCGCTGGAATGGCAATCATCGCACTCGGTGCGATGTCCGCGCCGATAGCGCGGGCCCTAAGCCCCGCGTCCTGCTCTCCTGTTTGACAT
>JBATYU010001082.1:0-1999 GCA_049674245.1 Bradyrhizobium sp.
ATTGGTCGGGGCAGCTGGATTCGAACCAACGACCTGCAGTACCCAAAACTGCCGCGCTACCAGGCTGCGCTATACCCCGACATCGTTAGGAAATGACGTCGATACACGCTTAGACCAGCACCATCAAGGCGGCTTGCCAGCTCAACTCAATGGCCGTTGAACAGCGGGTGTGCCACGCGGTCGCCGGGCTTGATGCCGTATTTTTGCGCGGTACCGGCGATCACCTCCAAAACACCCTTCGCCAGCCCGCCCGAGGGAATGATCTTGGTCGACAGCGGTTCGGTATTTTCCGCGATCCGCAGGATGCGGCCGTCAGCGCGAATGAAGATCATATCAAGCGAGATGTAGGTATTTTTCATCCACATCGACACCTGCTGCTCCGGCGAGAAATCAAACAGCATTCCCTTCCCGTCGGCCAGCTCCTTGCGGTACATCAGGCCTGTGGTCTTCTCCTCCTCGGTGGTCGCCATCTCGACCGAGAAAACCTGGACCCCCGCCTGGGTGACGATCTCAAGCGGCTGGAAGCTCGCCGCCTGTGCCTCCCCGCTCGCGAACGCAACCGACGCCACGACGACAAGGGCCGCGAGCCAGCCGCGAAAGCTGCGCAAGACGGGATTTCGAACAGAATTCATGGACGGCTTGCGCCTGCAATGATGGGGGGTTCGGAACCGACCCTAGCCCAACGATCATGGCAAATACCAGACCGCCCGCAGTAGCAGCTGACCGCTCACGATCCTGTCACGTAAGGCTTAATGCGACGACAGCCCCGGCGACCCGGTCTCGGGGTGGATTTCGGCGGCCATCATGCCCTTGGACCCGGGCCCGTACCGGACCAGCACATACTGGCCGGGACGCAGTTCGGTCATGCCGAACCGGCGCAAGGTTTCCATATGCACGAAAATATCGGGCGTCCCCTCCCCGCAGGTCAGAAAGCCAAATCCGCGCAGCCGGTTGAACCATTTGACCTGCGCCCGCTCCAGCCCGCTGGTCGGCGTCACGTTGACATGCGTGCGCGGCGGCATCATCTGCGCCGGATGGATCGCGGTCGATTCGTCCATCGAGAGGATCCGGAACGCCTGGTAGCCCTTGGCGCGCTGGACGCATTCGCAGACCAGCCGCGCTCCCTCATAAGCCGTCTGAAAACCGTCGCGCCTAAGCACTGTGACGTGCAATAGCACATCGGGCCAGCCATTATCCGGGACGATGAAGCCGTAGCCCTTCGAGGCATCGAACCATTTGATAACGCCGGAGATTTCGACGAGGTTGGCGGCGACATCGCCAAGGCCGGACAACGCATCGATCGCGGGATCGCGCCCCGCGCCCGAGAATTCGCCCGTGCCAAGACGACTCGGTCCGGTCCCGCTTCCGGGAACCCCGATTTTCTTGGACTCAAATCCGTCCGACCCCATAACCCCGGACTCCACACATCTTCTTTGCGGCCCCGTTTTCCCAGCACCGGGGCCGGCCGTCCGCGATTAGCTCACGACGGCGTCACGCGAATCTTGCGAATCAAACGATAACACTCCCGATTGCGCCGCATAGAAAAAAAACACATTTGTGGGAACCTATGAACAGCTTGCACAGGTGCGAATCATCGCGCATCAGTTGCCCACGAACGGCCCGAGCGCCTCCCCGATGTCGTGGCGGATGACCAAATCGGCGATGTCATCCTGTTCGGTCGGCTCATTCTTGATGATGACAAGCTTCGCGCCGCAATTCTTCGCCATCAATGGAAAGCCCGCCGCCGGCCATACCACGAGCGACGATCCGATCGCGACGAAGAGCTCGCAATTTTGGGCAAGTTCGGTGGCGCGTTGCATCGCGTCCTCCGGCATCGCCTGACCGAATGAAATGGTCGCAGTCTTCACCGGTTCATCGCAGGCCGCGCAGTCAGGTGCGCCGCCTTCATCGAAGCGCTGCTTGACCCATGGCAGATCATAGGCCCGCCCGCAGCCGATGCAGCGGGCATAGGTCGTATTGCCATGCAGCTCGACAACGT
>JBATYU010001083.1:0-6669 GCA_049674245.1 Bradyrhizobium sp.
CTGCAGCAGAGCGGCCATGGCGACGCCGCGAATTCATGGGTCGGCGCGGGCGACAACAAGCCGATCGCACCGGGCGATCTCGCGAGCGCGCTCGGCGCCGACCAGATCAATGCGCTGGCCTCGCAAGCCGGACTGTCGCGCGACGAATTGCTGCAAGGCCTGAGCCAGTATCTGCCGCAGGTGATCGATCATCTGACCCCGGACGGCAGGCTGCCGACCGACAGCGAGGTATCCAGCCGGCTCTGATCGCGGCGTCACCGCCTGCCCTTTTGCGACCCTGTATTCTCGAGGAAAGGACGACCACCATGAGCGGCATTCTCTGGGTCATCATCGTCGGCTTTATCGCGGGCGTCATTGCGCGCATGCTTTCGCCGGGGCCGAACAACCCGAGCGGATTCATCCTCACCACCGTGCTCGGCATCGCCGGCGCGTTCCTGGCGACCTGGATTGGCCAGGCCATCGGCCATTATGGTCCCAACCAGGGCGCGGGCTTCATCACCGCAACCATCGGTGCGCTGATCGTGCTGTTCATCTGGAACCGGCTGGTGGCGCGCGGCGTGATCCCCGATTTCAACAGGTGACGCGAAGCGTCATCCCGCCGTCATTGCGAGCGCAGCGAAGCAATCCATCTTGTCGCGTAAAGAAAGATGGATTGCTTCGTCGCTTCGCTTCTCGCAATGACGATCTTAAGCAATCAAATGCATGCCGGCGTCCATGCGCACCAGTTCGCCGGTCATGTGGCTCGACGAAGGCCCGGCGAGGAAACACACCAGTTGCGCGATGTCGTCGGCGGATGAGGCGACCTTGAGCGCCACCTTCGACACCACGGTGTCGCGCACCTGCTTGGCGCCGGCTTCGCCGCGGCCCTTGGTGAACCAGGGCGTGTCGATATAGCCGGGGCATACGGTGTTGACGCGGATCAGCGGCGCCAGCGCGCGCGCCAGCGAATAGGTCATGGTGTTGAGCGCACCCTTGCTCGCGGCATAGGCGACCGAAGAGCCGAGGCCGCCGATGCCGGCCACGGAAGACACGTTGACCACCGCGGAGGCCCGGTGGGATGCCTTGGCAGCCGTTTCCAATAGCGACCGCGCCGCGCGTATCATCTGGTACGGACCGATGGTGTTGACCGCAAAAATGCGCTGAAAATCCTCGGCCGACAGACCATCGAGATTGTCGTGCGCCATGTGCTTGGTGGTGCCGGCATTGTTGATCAGCGCATCCAGCCGTCCCCAGGGCGCCGCGGCGGCCACGATCTTCTTGCAGTCCTCGTCGCGCGAGACGTCGCCCTGAACGACGACGATTTCGCCGCCGGCCTTGCGGCAGAGATCGGCGGTCTCTTCGGCTTCCTTCTTGCTATTGGAATAATTGACGACGATGCGCGCCCCGCCCTTGGCGAGAATGGCCGCGGTGGCAGCTCCGAGACCGGATGCGGACCCCGTTACAATCGTGCACAAACCATCCTGCGACATCCGCGTTTCCTCTTATTGTTTGGAGCTGGTCAGTACTGACTCAATTACCATATCGCGCGGCAAAATCCCCGCAACACTCGCGAAACTCCGCTATGCGGAATTAATTCCGGCCCCGCATGCCCCCCTGCGGACAGCGCTTGTCACGGCTATGGCTTTTGCCCATCATAAAGCGCAAGAAAAGACAGAGAAAAGGATCGCAGCCCCTTGAGGTCGTGGCGGAACGGCCGGGCCTGGAGGCGCGCCAATTTAGACCGGGGAACGCCGTGGCGGAGAGTGAGAACATCGTCGTCGAGACCGCGGAGAAGATTTTTGCCGATCTCGCCGACGCCCAGACCATCAACCGCGACAAGGGCGAATGGAAAGCGCCGCTGTGGCAGGCGCTGAGCGAGGCCGGCCTGCCGCTGTCCTGGGTCGGCGAGGATTGCGGCGGCTCGGGCGCGAGCCTTGCGGAAGGATTTGGCGTGCTCGGCGCGGCTGGGCGGTTTGCAATCGCGGTGCCGCTGGCCGAAACCATGCTGGCCGGCTGGTTGCTCGCACAGGCCAAGATTTCCTCGCCCGACGGCGAGATGACGGTTGCCCCGGCGAGCCCCAAAGACCGCATCACGGGCAATGCCGACGGCAGCCTTTCCGGCCGCGCCCGCGGCGTGCCCTTTGCCAAGGCGGCCAGGCATATCGCCGTGCTTGCAAGCGGCAGCGGCGGCTTCTCGGTCGCGCTGGTCGATGCCGCCAAATGCCGGATCGAGGCCGGCCTCAATCTTGCGAGCGATGGCAGTGACACCGTGACCTTCGATCATGTCCAACCCATCGCCATCAAGCCGGCGCCAAAAGGCTTTGATCAGACCTCGCTGATGCTGATGGGCGCGGTGGCGCGAAGCCTGCAGATCGCGGGCAGCCTGCAATCGATGCTCGACATCAGCGTGCGCTACTCCAATGAGCGCGTCGCATTCGAAAAGAAGATTTCAAAATTCCAGGCGGTGCAGCACAATCTCGCGCGCCTCGCCGGCGAGACCGCGGCGGCGATGACGGCGGCGAGTTCGGCGGCCGATACCATCGCCAACGCCGCAGGCTTTGACGACGCGGTTTTTCTCGAAGCCACCGCCGCAAAAATCCGCTGCGCCGAGGCCGCCGAAAAGGGTGCCGCGATCGCCCACCAGGTACACGGCGCGATCGGTTACACGCTCGAGCATATCCTGCATCGCTACACCCTGCGCGCGCTTTCGTGGCGCGACGATTTCGGCCATGAAAGCTACTGGGCGGTGGAGCTGGGCAAGCGCGTCGCCGCGCGCGGCGCCGACGAATTGTGGCCGCTGGTTGCCTCGCGCTGAGAAGGATTCATGAATATGGAATCGTTTGGCGCCGCATATTCTGAACCACCTCTCCCTTTGTGGGAGAGGCACAGGCCGCCTTTGGCGGCCGTCCTTGAAAAAAAGAACGCCGAAGCGGCGCTTCGGCTATGTCGCATCGAAAGATGCGATCCGGGTGAGGGGTTTCTCTCCATCGATAGACTGTAACCCCTCACCCCAACCCTCTCCCACAAGGGGAGAGGGGCCCACTTCCGCTGTTGCAATACTTCGGCTCCTAATCTCAAAGACACGTCTGCATCCGGGACTAGATCAACATGACTGCAGCTCTCCGTTTCGACCCGATCCGCCTTCCGCCTGAATGCGAAAAGCTGCGCAAGGAAGTCCGCGCCTTCCTCGCCGAGGAGGTCGCCAGGGGCACCTTCGACCCGCACAGCCCGCACGGCGGCGACAGCGACGTTCCCGGTTTTTCCAAGCGGGTCGGCGAACGCGGCTGGATCGGCATGACTTGGCCGAAGAAATATGGCGGCCACGAGCGCTCATTTCTTGAGCGCTATGTGGTGACGGAGGAAATGCGGGTCGCCAATGCGCCGACGCGGCGTTTCTTCGTCGCCGACCGCCAGAGCGGCCCGGTGCTTTTGAAATATGCCCCCGAGCACATCAAGATGGACATCCTGCCGCGTATCTGCCGTGGCGAAGTGTGCTTCTCGATCGGCATGAGCGAGCCGAATTCGGGTTCCGACCTGTTCGCCGCAAAAACCAAAGCCACCAAGACCGACGGCGGCTTTTTGATCAACGGCACCAAGATCTGGACCTCGTCCGCCCACGTCGCCAATTACATGCTGGCGATCTTCCGCACCTCGCCGTCGACCAAGGAAAACCGCCGCCACGGGCTGACGCAGTTTCTGGTCGACATGAAAACGCCGGGCATCAAGGTCAACCCGATCGGGCAGCTGACCGGCAAGGCCGAGTTCAACGAGGTGGTGTTTCAGGATGCTTTCGTGCCTGACGATCATGCCCTCGGCGAAATCGACGGCGCCTGGAAACAGGCGACCAGCGAACTCGCCTATGAGCGCTCAGGGCCGGAGCGCTTTCTCGAAACCTATTATGTGCTGACCGAACTGGTTCGCGCGCTTGGTGATGCGCCCGACACGCGCGGCGCCGAAGGCATCGGACGGCTGGTCGCGCAACTGCACACCATGCGCCGGATGTCCGTTTCGGTCGCCGGCATGTTGCATGCCGGCAAGGAGCCGGTGGTGGAGGCTTCCATCGTCAAGGACATCGGCACGATCTGGGAACAGCAATTGCCGCACCGGGTGCGCGATCTCGCAGCCTTCGTCGAGCCGGATGCCTCTAATCACGAAATCCTCGACACGGTGCTGCCTTACGCGATGAAGGTCGCGCCAAAACTCACCATTCAGGGCGGCACCACCGAGGTCTTGCGCGGCATCATCGCGCGCGGGCTCGGTTTGCGCTAATTTCGAGGGGAAGCTTCATGAGCAAGTTCACGGATATCGGCGTCGAGAAGCACGGCCATGTCGGTCTCATCGAGATCAGAAAGCCGCCGCTGAATTTCTTCGACGTCGCGCTGATCAACCAGATCGCGGATGCGCTGGAGGAGTTCGACCGCGATATCGAAATCCGCAGTTCGGTTCTCGCCGCGCAAGGCAAGGCGTTCTGCGCCGGCGCCAATTTCGGCGACCCGGCGCGGCAGGAGCAGGAGGCGCGCGCGCAAAACGATCCGGCCTCCAACCTTCCGATCAACCACCTCTACGTCCAGGCGGTGCGCATTTTCCGCAACAAGAAGCCGATCGTCGCGGCCGTCCATGGCGCTGCGATCGGCGGCGGGCTCGGCCTTGCGGTATCAGCCGATTTCCGCGTCACCTGTCCTGAGGCGCGCTTCTCGGCCAATTTTACCAAACTCGGCTTCCATCCGGGCTTTGGACTGACCGCGACGCTTCCCGAACTGATCGGCAAGAACAACGCCGAACTGATGTTCTATACCAGCCGGCGCGTTACCGGCGAGGAAGCCTACCGGTGGGGCCTTGCCAATGTGTTGGTGGCGCAGGACGAGGTGCGCGGCGCGGCCATGAAGCTTGCGCAGGAGATCGCCGAATGCTCGCCGCTCGGCCTGGTCTCGACCCGCGCCACCATGCGCGCAGGCCTTGCCGACCGCGTGCTGGCCGCCACCAATCACGAGCTGGTCGAGCAGACCAAACTGCGCGCCACCGAGGATTTCAAGGAAGGCGTCAAGGCCACCAGCGAGCGCCGCGTCGCCAATTTTAGGGGGCGCTGAGTTTCACTTTTTGCCCGTGGCGTACGCAATCTAACGCCGTCATTGCGAGCGAAGCGAAGCAATCCATCTGACCGCAAAAAAGAAAAATGGATTGCTTCGTCGCTTTCGCTCCTCGCAATGACGGGGGTGGCTTACGCAGCCAGCTTGAACGTCACGCCGCAGATCGAAATCTCACTGCCCGACACCTGATATCCCCTGGCCTTTGCGGCATCGCAGACGGCTGAGACGCTGCCGACGCGGAAATCGAGACCGCTCATGATCTCGCTTTCGCCCTCGACGAAGCGGAAGCTGCAATTGGGCAGTTTCAATTCGGCCTCGCCATCGCCGCCGTTGCCGGCGGCGACGCCGATGATCTTGCCCCAATGCGAGGCCAGGCCTTGCGGATCCGGACTTTGCATCTCGACGCCGATGAGCGCCTGCGTCACGTCCTTGCGAATGAAATTCTGCCAGTCGGGACCTGCCGGCGGATAAGGCCCGAGCACATCGTCGCTGCCGTCGGTGTGGTTGAACTCGATGAAGGCTGAGCGGCAATCGCGCGGATGCAGCTGCACGCCATGATAGGGCGCATGCGTGATCACGTTCGCGGTGCGTACGCCCATGGCGTTGGCATGTTTTTCGCGTTCGTCCGGATCGTCGCAGCAGAAGATCGCCATGTAGCCGCCGCGCCCCTCCGTCCGGTCGATGAAGCGCCCTGCGGCCGTGCCTTCGCGGAACGGCGCGACCACCTCCAGCAGGATGGTGTCGACCGGCAGCAGCGCGTTCTCAAGCCCGTATTTGGCGACGTTACCGTCGCGGTAACAAACGCTCAGGCCCATGATCGCGGCGATATCCGAGATCACGGGCTCGAGCTGCGGCGCCACCAGACAGATTTGCCGCAGCCGCAAATAGGGAGTCATCTTAGTGCCCTTGGAACACGGGCTTGCGCTTCTCGACAAAGGCTTTTGCCGCTTCCTTGTGGTCGGCGGTCTCGCCGGCGCGCGAGTGATGGATCGCTTCCGCGTCGAAACAGGCCTCGAGCGAAAGATGCTCGGCATTGTTGATGTTGCGCTTGATATAGCCGAGCGTCACCGATGGTCCCTGCGCCAGCGACATTGCGAGCTCATGCGCCGCGGCTTCGACCTCGGCGTCGGGCACCACCTTCGTCACGATGCCGAGCGAAAACGCTTCCTGGGCGGTAAGCACCGGCGAGGTCAGATAAAGCTCGCGCGCCTTGGCGCTGCCGAGCAGATGGGTGAGGAAATAGGTGCCACCGTAATCGCCCGACAGCCCGACCTTGGCAAAGGCGGTCGTGATCTTGCAGGACGCCGATGCAACGCGGAGATCGCAGGCAAGCGCGATCGACAGCCCCGCGCCGGCGGCCGCGCCGTCGAGCTGGGCCACTACCGGTTTCGGCATCTCGTGCAGGATGCGCGATACCTCCATGCCGCGACGCAAGTTCGCCATCTTGGCTTCGAACGGCAGCGGCGCACGGCCCTCCGCCATCGATTTGACGTCGCCGCCGACGCAGAAGGTGCCGCCCGCGCCCTTGAGCAGCACGGCGCGGACCTCGTGATCCTCCTGAGCGCACCGCGCGGCTTCGACGAGGCCTCGCGTCATATCCGGG